>JBILWF010000649.1:0-2568 GCA_044370075.1 Chthoniobacteraceae bacterium
GATTGCCGTCTCAGTTATCAACAAGGACGCGCGCCCGGAGGCCTACCGCGAAATGCAGGAGGCCTACCGTCCCTCGCATGCGGACTACACCTACGACGCGAAATTCGGCATCCGCAACTGGCAGGGCGGCGGCCGTTCGTCCGCCCGCGAAACCATCGGACGCGTGGCTGCGTCGGCGATTGGGAAGAAGGTGCTCGCCTCGCTCACCCCGGGACTGGAAGTGGTCGCATACGTGCTTTCTATCGGGCATCTACGGGCCTCTGTGGACACCGACACAGTGCGGTTTGCGGACGTGGAGTCCAACATTGTGCGCTGCCCAGACGCTGCGATGGCCGAACAGATGATCCAGCACATCAAGGATGTTCGGTCCGAGGGGGATTCGGTGGGCGGCGTGATTGAATGCGTCGTGCGCGGGGTTCCGCCCGGGTTGGGCGAACCGGTGTTTGATCGGTTGGAGGCGGACCTGGCCAAGGCCATGCTGAGTCTGCCGGCCACCAAGGGGTTTGAAATCGGCTCGGGATTTGAGGGCACGCTGCTGCGCGGCTCGGCGCACAACGACACGTTTTTCATGGACGGCGGGCGGGTGCGCACCCGCACCAACCGCTCTGGAGGGGTTCAGGGGGGTATTTCCAACGGGGAAGCCCTGCTTTTCCGCGTGGCATTCAAACCAACGGCAACGATTTTCCAGACCCAGGCGACGGTTTCCCCGGCCGGCGAGGACGTCGAGTTGCGTGCGCGCGGCCGCCATGATGCGTGCGTGCTACCGCGGGCTGTACCAATGGTGGAGGCCATGGCGGTGTTGGTGCTCACCGACCACCTGCTGCGCCAGCGCGCGCAAAACGGCGGTTTTCCCGCCCAGTAGCGCGGCAAACGCAGGCCCCGGCCGGTTGAACGGGAAACTTCGAAGCGTACAACCCCATGACGGATTCCGCCGCCGATTTTCCTCTCTGGGTGTATGGATGCGCGGGTGTGTGGCTGCTCTTCAGCATTTGGCGCGGATGGAGCCTGGGGGTGGTGCGCCAGGCGGTGGCGCTGCTGGCGCTCGTTGTCTCCGTGGTGGCGGGGTATTGGGCGGCGCCTTACATGGGCATGGTGGTCCCTGCCATTGGGTTTCCCGCGTTTCTGCGTCCGATGGCCGGTGGCATTCTGGTGGGCGGGTTGCTCTGGCTGCTCATCAACATTTGTTCGGCGATTGTTTTTCGAAAAACTTCCGACCAAGGATTCGGGCCGGTGCGCATGGTTTTTGGCGGTCTGGGGGCCTGTCTGGGACTGGTTTCCGGAGCGCTCGTTTTGGGGCTGGCGGCGTGGGCGGTGCGCTGGAGCGGCAGCGTGGCCGAGGGGGTGCACACCTCCCTTTCCGCCCGCAAAAAAACGGGGAAATCGGCCCCCGGCGTGGAACCCGAGCAGGACCTGCTCCTTACCCTGAAAAAGGCGCTGGATCACTCCTCCGCCGCAGCCGCGCTGATGCGGCTGGATCCGGTCACCCCGGAAAAATACCGGCTGCTGACCAAAATCGGCCAGGTTGCCGCCAACCCCGCCGCCCTCGAACGCCTCATGGCGCAGCCCAACCTCCAACCGCTCGTGGACAACGCCAACGTCCGGGCCGTGCGCGAGGATCTGGAATTGCGCGATGCGATTGCGGACGGGGACTTGCTTGCCGTGCTGGCGAACCCCCGGATCGCCGCCCTCGCTCGCGACTCGCAGGTCATCCACGTGCTGCGTCATCTTCAGCTGGAAAAAGCGCTCACCGAGGCGCTGGCTCCGCCCGCCGCAGCGGGCGCCGAATCCTCAAAACCGGCTGCCGCTCCGGAAAAAAAACGCGTCCCGCCCCGCTGACAAACCGGCGCTTTTGCGCCACGCTTTTTATCTGATTTTTGCATGGCTACGCGATTCATCCCCACCATTGGCTTGGAAGTGCACGTTCAACTTAAAACGCGCAGCAAAATGTTTTGCGGCTGTCCGGTGGCGTTCGGGGACGGCCCCAATTCGCACACCTGCCCGGTGTGCCTCGGCTACCCGGGGGCCCTCCCCGTGATGAACGAGGAGGCGCTCAAGATGACGGCCCTCACAGGCCTCATGCTCGGGTGCCGGATCCCGGACCGGTGCAAGTTCGACCGCAAAAACTACTTTTATCCGGACATGCCCAAGAACTACCAGATCTCGCAATACGACGCGCCGATCTGCCTGGAGGGCGGCGTTCCCCTGCCCGATCTGGCCTATCCCAAGGATGCCCAAAAAACCATCGTCCGCCCCGGCAAGGTGGTGCGTCTGGTGCGCATCCATCTCGAAGAGGACGTGGCCAAGAGCATTCACTTTGAAACCAGCACCGGCATTGATTTTAACCGCGCCGGCACGCCGCTGATGGAGATTGTATCCGAACCGGATATCGATTCGCCGGAGGAGGCCTTCGCCTACCTCAGTTCGCTGCAACAAATCCTCGTGTACGGGGATGTCAGCGACGCGGACATGGAGAAAGGCCAGATGCGCTGTGACTGCAACGTGTCGGTGCGCCCCGAAGGAACCGAGCGTCTGGGCACCAAAATCGAGATCAAGAACATGAATTCCATC
>JBILWF010000650.1:0-2567 GCA_044370075.1 Chthoniobacteraceae bacterium
CCTTCTCGCCCGCGGTGGAAAAAATTCAGGGCGATTACTTCGTGGACCTCTACGCCTGCGCGACTGATTTTTTACCCGACCGCAAGCCCTCCGTTTCGCCGAAAGTCACCATCCGGGTTTTAAGCAAGAGCACGCACGCAGAACTCACGCGACGCCGGGTGGATGAACTACGTCAAACCGTGAGCGACGTGACCCGAAATCAAAGACGCCTTCTGGACGAGACACTGGTGGTGGCCGCAGGCTTCAACGAAGCGACTCCCGAGCAAATAGCCGACGATCTGGCGCGTTTGGACGAAAACCAACGCACCAACGCCCAACAGATGCAGTCCGCCACCGAGGAACTCCAAAAGGCGCTGCGTGAGGGGCTGCAAAATGACTCCGTACCAGAGGCCTCGATCTCAGAGCTGCAACAGACTGTTGAAAAGCTCCGGCAAGCCGTGAATCCAGCGCTGAATGAGGCCGCAAAGGCCCTACACTCCGCCAAGGAGCAGCCCGTAAAAGCCGCCGGACACATGGTGCGTGCCACCGACCAGCAGCGCAAAGCCCTCGAGGGCCTGCAAAACGTTGCCGCGAAAGCCGACGCCGGTTCGGGAGCGCTCCGCTCGAAAAACTTTCACACGCGCCTCGTGGCCGCCGCCGCGTCACAAAAACAACTCTGCAAGGAACTCGCTGCGATGCCCTCCGCGGGCGTGGGCGCGGTGCCCAACCGGCTTTCGGCTCCGGAACAAATGTGCCTTCAAAAAAACGCACTGCAGCAGGAGTCGCTCGCTCGCGCGCTCAGGATGCTGGAGGGTGATTTGGGGGCCTTTCTGGAACAGGCTCCGCAGAAGCACTACGAGTGGGTTCGCGACGAAATGAGCATCAAGAACGCTCCCGCCGCCGTGGAGGACATTGCCCAAAACGTGCGCCTGAACCTTCGCTACCGCGCAAGCGAACGTGCCGATCTGTGGGCGGCCCAGTTTACTGTGTGGGCTGACGCACTGGCGGGGAAACCCACCCGAAAATCGCAAAAACAAGCCCCCCCTTCCGACCCGGATGCGGCGCAGGACCCGGAGCAAAATTCCGCAGAGGAGGAAAAGGCCTTGGCGGAGTACCTCGTGGCCCTCACGCGCGTCGCGCAGAAGCAGGATGATTTGCGAGATCAAACGCAGGCGCTCGAAGCGCGGCGTGCAGAACCCGCATGGGCTCAATCTGTAGTGGAGCTTTCCGATCGACAGAAGACGCTGCACAAGGATCTGGAGAGCCTCAAAGAACAGGCCTCGGTGGATTTGACGACGCTTAAAACCTTTGAAGGTCTGGAGCGCTCCCTCGCCCTGAAGTTAACCAAGTACTACCCGGTGCTCTCTCAGGCCGATGGACTCATGCAGGAAGTGATCGCTAACTTGGGGGAACCACGCACCGATGAGCCGGTTTCACGCAAACAAGCCGTCATCATTGAACTGCTGGCCCCCCCGGGAAATAGCGATGACGACGAGGGAAAAGGCAAAAGCGAGGAGGAAAAACTTCAAAAGCTCATGCGCCAACTTCTGGCCAAAGCCACACACAACGAACCAACCACCCCGCCCGACGCGCCCCCCGCAGGCCCCAATGGCCCCCTCCATAGAGACTCCTCCAAGCGCTCGCCGGAAAAAGGCTCCGGCCTTGCCCAAACCGAATGGCCCGCAGAATTTCGAGACGCCCTGGAAGCCTTCTTCCGCGGCGTTGAAAAAAGCCGGTGAACACACGACACCCAGACTCCAAAGGACAGCGTAATTTCCGAGCCCGGGGGATGGGCCTTGCCGCATTTACCACACTTGTGTGCCTTGCCGCATCTCCCGCATACCCCCAGTCACCCGATTCGCCATCCGCCCGGGCACCACGTCTGGTGCGCGGGACCCAGGTTGCGGCCGCGGTGGAAAAAATCTACCTTTCGGGACTTCGCTTTCTGGCCGAGACCCAGAAACCGGACGGCACCTTCGGCGACCAGCACGGAGGGGAACCGGCCACGGCAGGTTTGGCGGCGATGGCTTTCATGGCACACGGGGACGATCCGGAGCGGGGCCCCTACGCACAGTCCATCCGGCGCTGTGTGGATGCGCTTTTGCAGAAAACGCATCCCACGGGAATGATCGGGTTTTCGATGTACAACCATGCCTTTGCAACGCTCGCGCTGGCGGAGGCTTACGGATGCATTCGCGACGAGCGCATCGGTCCCACGCTGCGCACCGCGGTGGCCCTGATCCTTGCCTCTCAGCAACAGAACCCGCACCACGCGTGGCGCTACACGCCCACCACCAAGGAGGCGGATTCAACGGTCACGGGTGCGTGTTTTGTGGCGCTCATCGCGGCGCGCAACGCCGGGATCGAAGTGCCCGAGGCGGCCATCCGCGACGCACTGGACTTCCTTACCCAGTGCCAAGTCCCGGCCGATGGCACCATCGGCTACCAGCCCAAATCCGAACCGCATGGTCCATCGACCACAGCCATTGGGGTGGCCGCCTTTGCGTACGCAAAACAGCATTCCGCGCCGACCTGCGTGAAAGCACTGCACGCCCTCAAGGAATTGCTCTCGTCCGGAATACAGGCAG
>JBILWF010000652.1:0-2563 GCA_044370075.1 Chthoniobacteraceae bacterium
GGCGGTGGAGACTGCGCGCCGGGTAGCGGGGGCGGGGCAATGAGGCGGGTTTGCAGGGGCAGGGTGGTGGTTCCATCCGGGCCATCAAAGCGGATCTGTCCCGTCGTAACAGGCGTGGTGGCGAGGCCCTTTTTGGGCGGAATTTCTTGAACGCGAATCTCCCTGGTTTGTTTGGGCCCGAGCGCAATGTCCACGGTGGCTGTTCCGCCGAGTAGAAAAGGGCCCGAGCAGACCAGGGTCCACGTGGCGGCCTTTCCTCCCAAATTGCTGAGAGAAAGATTCGAGTGGAAGATTTTCGGGTCCGGGGAGGAGGTGAGTTTTTTGGAAAGCGCGGGGGGCAGCGGCACCGCCTCCCACGGAATCGCCTGAACACGCTCGATCTCCGGTGACGTGCCTACCGGGGCGCCGCGCACTACGAGTTTTCCGCGAACGGCGCCTGGATCCGTCGATTGAAGGCGCACGCGCACCGCGCGCGTTTCGCCGGGTTGCAGCGTGACTTCCGCCGGATGCTGCAGTTCACCCTTTGATTCGATCTGGAAGGTTTCCACGACAGGGTTGGGATTTTTGAGGGAAAATTCCGCGGACCGGGTAGAGGCGGTTTCACCCGGGACTGCGGGGGTAAGGGCGAGGGATGCCGGGGTCGTTTCAATCCAGCGGGGAACCTCCACCAGCAGCTTCACCGGCATGTAGGAGGCTCCTTTTCCCAGCGCCAGTTCGCCCGCGGTTCTACCCACCGCTTCCGCGCGAACGCTTACCTGCAGAAGGAGTTCCTTTTCCGGGTCAATTTGAACCGGGCTTTGGGAAGGCGCTACGCTCCAGGGCTTTTGGATGGAAAGCTCCTCGATGGCGCTTGCGTCCCCCGAGTTCACCACCAGCAGGGGCAGGGTTTTGGTTTCCCCCAAGCGCAGGGTTCCAAAATCCAGCGCATTTTGAAACTGGAGCCGCGGACCGGAATCCAGCAGCGCGATGTGAAAGGTTTCCCACGGCGAGTAGGACTGTCCGCGGCGGGCGCGAAAAAGGAAGGAATCCCGCGTTACTGCGCGGTCCGCCGGGGGTGTGTACTTGAGTTGGGCAGAATTGGCAGATACGGGCTGGAGCCGTCCCTTGGTGGCGCGCGTGTCCAGTTCAAAATCCACCCCCACCTGATTGCCCACGACTTTGAGAACCAGTTCCTTTTCCGTCCGGCCTTTGAGTTTTTCGACGCCGGGGCGGGGGATGGGCGTGGAGGCGATTTCGGGGGCGGCGCGGCCCTCAAAAGCTGCGAATCCCGCGCAGACGGCAAGCGCGCAGGCCCGGCCCAGCCACCGGGGTATCGACGTCGCCGCGCAAAGTGCCGCGCGGGGCGGGCTTGGCTTTGCGGCGGGCGGTGGGATCCGGGAGGGTCGCATGGTGCGTTTAGGTTGCTCGCAGGGAGGACGGAGCGCAATTCGACAACTTTTGGATTTTGCACCGGTTTGGGGCCGAGGCTTCAATGGGGCATGGAACCACCCCGACCCGTAGTAGGGATTATCATGGGCAGCATCTCCGACTGGGACACGATGCGGCATGCCTCCGAGTACCTGCAGTTGCTGGAGATCCCGCATGAAAAGCGGGTGGTTTCCGCCCACCGCACCCCGGAGCAAATGGCGCAGTATGCGGAGCAAGCGGCCTCCCGCGGTTTAAAGGTGATTATCGCAGGGGCGGGCGGTGCCGCCCATCTTCCCGGCATGGTGGCCGCTCAGACGCGTCTTCCCGTGCTGGGGGTTCCCGTCGAAAGCCGCGTGCTGCGGGGAGTGGATTCGTTGCTCTCGATTGTTCAAATGCCCGCTGGCATCCCGGTCGGCACTCTGGCCATCGGAACGGCGGGTGCCAAAAACGCCGCGCTTTTTGCGGCGGCCATTTTGGCTTTGGAAGACCCGGGTATTCGCATCCGGCTCGAGAAGTTCCGCAGCGAACAAACCGAGCAGGTGCTCGCCTGCGAGATCCCGGATTCAACGGGGGGAGCGGCGTGAGGAGCGGGGTCATTTTGCCGGGAGGCGTGGTCGGGGTCATGGGCAGCGGTCAACTCGGCCGCATGTTGGCTATTGCCGCGCGCCGCATGGGGTACCGCGTCAAAACGTTTAGCCCCGACCGGGACACGCCCACTGGACAGGTTGCTGATGCGGAGGTGACCGCCGCTTACACCGACGAGGCGGCCGTGCGCGAGTTTGCCGCAGGGGTGGATGTGTTGACCTTTGAGTTTGAGAACATCCCGGTCCAGACGGTGGAGTGGGCCGAGGCCGGATGCCCTGTGCGTCCCTCGGGGCGCATCCTCCACGTGTGCCAGCATCGCCTGCGCGAAAAACGTTTTTTGCGCGGGGCGGGCCTGCCCGTTGCGGATTTTGAGGAGGTGGGTAGCGAGCGCGAACTGCGCGCTGCCGTGGACCGGTTGGGGCTCCCGGCGGTTCTCAAGACGGCCTCTTTTGGTTACGACGGGAAGGGGCAGCGCAAACTCGCGCCGGGCATGGACTGGGGCCGGGTATGGGCCGAATTTGCCCAGCAGGCTGTCGTGGAGGCTTGGGTCCCTTTTAAAAAGGAAATCTCG
>JBILWF010000651.1:0-2563 GCA_044370075.1 Chthoniobacteraceae bacterium
CCTTTTGACGCGGAGCAATCAGTATTTGCGGTGCAATTCGAGCCGCCAGGCTCCAGCGTGGACTGGAGTTTTTTCGATGAATGCGGCACCCATCGGAAATGCCCACCCTGATTCTGAGTGTTGCTTTTGCCCTGTGCGTTCTCTGGGCGCAAGCTCGCTGGGTTGTATCCTCGGCGCTCCGCGCTCTGGATGCACGGTTTGCCAATCTGTCTCGTCTGGAGGCGGCGGCTCTGCAGGGATGGCTCCAGCGGCTTCGCAGAGCGGTACTCCGAGCGCAGCGGATGGGACTGGAACCCGTGGATCGCTTTTTTACGCGCCTCGACGAAGTCGTTCCCCTGATCAACAGTTTTTATCCAAGTTCAGACAGGCCAGAGTTTTGCGCGGAAGCACCGAGCCGTCTTTTTCCAACCAATGTGCAAGAATCGTTGATCGAAGCATGCGCGCGATTGCTTCAGAGCGAGAGGGACTTTTTGGAAGCGCTCGGGGGTTGCGCGTGGTCGGTTGACCGCGGCACGGGGAATCTGGTGGAGACGGCCCGTTTTCAGCGCAGGATTCGAAGCCTGCAGGCGGGCCGCCGCCTACTCTGCATCGAAAAACTCCAACTGACACAAAACAAGTGGCTGCGCTTTCTCGGGTTGGTTTGAACCTGATCGAAGGTCCGCTTCTGGGTGGTTTGTGGATATTCAAAAAAGTAGCCTCACAGAGAAAGGGGCGAAGGCGGGTGCGGAGTTTTCGTTCTTGGCGTGGAGTGCCGCATGGCGAGTGCTTTGGGGCGGCTCGCGCGCGCAGGCGGCGCTTGGGAAACGCTGCAACGCGGTAAGGCGCCCGGAAAGCCCGCTCTGGTGGGTGGGGGCGGGAGTGTTCCGTTCACTGAAGAAGAACGAACCGGTGCTTTTGAATGCGGTGCGGTCAGGCATTCCTCTGGGACCGGTCCGCGGTGAATCTGTTGGCCAGCGTGCATGCCGTGTAGCAGCACAAGATGAAATCGGCTGGAGGGGGAAAGGTCATGGAGCCTGAAAAAATGTTTTGTGCGTGAGAAACAGCCGGGAACTTTAAAAAAAACGGCGCCGGGGTTTTCCTTCCCGGCGCCGCTGAGGTTTGTAGTTCCGTTGTGAATGCTTGTTCAGCGCTGCGCCCTGCCTCGGACGCGGGTCGGCGGCGCGGGGATGGGCGTGGAACGGTCCCTTACGGTTTGTGTTCGAGCATCAGGATGCGGCTTCCCCCCTGCGACCAGATGCGGAGCAGCACCTGTTTTTCCCGCTTGAGTTGTTCGCTCATTTTTACCGCGTCGTCGGCCCCGGAGACCGGCTTGCGTTTGATTTCCTGTATGACATCCCCGGGGCGGATTCCCGCGGAGGCCGATACGGAATCAGGCTCCACGGCGGCCACCAAGGCGCCGCGCACGTCTGCCGGGATCCGGTACTCGCGGCGGGCCTCGTCGTCGATGTCCGCGACGGTGACCCCATCAAGTACATCCGGGTCGGGTTCCTGCACGGCGGCGACGGCAACCTTGTCCTCCGGTTTCTCAGCGAGGGTGACCGACACCGACAGGGGTTTGCGTTCGCGGATGAGGTCTAGCTTCACCGCGGAACCCGGGGGCATGGATGCAACTGTCAGTTGCAAATCCTTGTAACCCTCAATTTTTCGTCCGTTGATTGCGGTGATGACGTCGTACGGACGCAGGCCGGCTTTAATCGCCGGCGTGTCGGGGCGAACATCGGTGATCATCGCGCCGGTGCCGGGCTCCACGTTGAACTCCTGCTGCATCGATTCCTTCACATCATCCAACCCTATCCCGAGGAACCCCCGTAGCACGCGCCCGTGCTTGATGAGACTTTCCATAACGCTCCGGGCCGTGTTGGAGGGAACTGAAAACCCGATGCCCTGGTTGCCTCCGCTGCGGCTGAAGATGGCCGTATTGATGCCCACCAGACGGCCCTGATAATCAACGAGCGCACCCCCGGAGTTGCCCATGTTGATGGCCGCATCGGTCTGGATGAAGTTACCCAAGTCCGCCATGCGTGAAGTTTGCGCGTCGCGGCGGCCCACGGCGCTGACCACCCCCATGGTTGCCGAGCGGGTCAGGTTGAAGGGGTTCCCCACGGCAATGACCACGTCCCCGGCGCGCAAGTGGTCGCTGTTGGAGAAAGTAATGGGAGGCAGGTCTTTGCCGTCAATTTTGAGAACAGCAATGTCCGTGCGGGTGTCGCCTCCGATTTTCGAGGCTGTGTAAGGACGCCCATTTTTCCCCACGCTCACCTCGATGCGGTCGGCCCCTTCCACGACGTGGTTGTTTGTGAGAATGTACCCGTCGGAGCTGACAATGACTCCCGAGCCCAATCCCAGCGGCATGGCCTGTCCCGAGCGGTTCTTTTTTGGGGCGTTATCTCCGTTGCGGTTTTCAGAAGGGTCACTCCCGCGTTTGGGATCTTTTTTGGGCTGGGATTCGGGGTCGGGGATTCCAAAGAAGCGGCGCAACAGGGGGTCGTCAAAGAGGGGGTTCCCCGAAAGGCCGTTCTCGCGGGCGCTTTTGACCGAGGCCTTTTGGTAGGTTTGGATGGTG
>JBILWF010000653.1:0-2562 GCA_044370075.1 Chthoniobacteraceae bacterium
TGGTCCCCGCTCAGATAGGCAAAATGATACCAATTGTTGAGCTGGGCCATCGTTTCGGACATGCCCTCTTCCTTTTTGCGCCACCAAATTTCGCCGCCGTTCCAGTACACGTTGGCCTGGATAATGTCGCCTATCATACCGTCGTGCACGCGCTTGACAGTCTCCCGGTATTTTTCATCGTAATGCCGCTGGAGCCCGACCACCACCTTCAATCCGCGTTTGTCCGCTTCCTTGGCCGCTTCCAGCACGCGGTTGGCACCCACCGCGTCCACGCACACGGGTTTTTCCATGAACACGTGTTTCCCGGCCTTAACCGCCGCTGCAAAGTGCAGGGGACGGAATCCGGGAGGTGTCGCCAGCAACACCAAATCGCAGTGTTCCATGATTTTCTGAAATGCATCCAATCCGGAAAAAATGCGCTCCGCAGGCACGTCCACTTTGGCACCGTGCTTCTCCTTGAGACGCTGGGCCGCGTACTCGGCCTTCTTTTGGAAGATATCCGCCACCGCGGTGAGTTTCACATTTGAATCCCGCACGCTGAGGGTCTGATCCGCCGCGCCGGAGCCGCGTCCGCCGCATCCGATCAGGCCGACGCGGATCAGGGAGTTCTCGGCGGCGCTTTGGGCGCGCGAAATATAAGGTGCGGCAAGGATTCCGGCACCTGCGATGGTGCTGGCTTTGATCACATCGCGACGGGTGAGGGGAGAGGATTGGGGGTCGTTCATGTCAAAGATCCTAGCGGGGTGCGCCCCGCGAGGGCAACACTCCGTGCGCGCCGCCGGAGGATTTGAAGGCAGCAAAAAACCGCCCCCCGTTTTTCCGGAGGGCGGCTGTTTGACGGATTGTGCCCGGGGTGGAGGAGGCCCGGGATGTTGCAGATGGTTTGTCGGCTACGCCTTACGCAGTGGGTTGTTCCTGCACCGGGGCGGCCGCCGCCTTGTCCCGTTCGCGCATCGCGGCTTTCCGGGAGAGCTTCACACGGCCTTTGTCGTCGATTCCGACGCATTTGACCCAGATGACTTCGCCAACTTTCACCACATCCTCGGTGCGGTTGACGCGCGTTTCCGCGAGTTCGGAGATGTGGCACAGGCCGTCTTTGCCGGGAAGAACCTCCACAAAGCATCCGAAGTCTTTGATGGATACCACACGGCCCTGGTAGGTCTGTCCCACCTCGATCTCGGCGGTCATGCCGCTGATGATCTGGCGGGCGCGTGCCATGCCATCGGGGTTGCTCGAGTAGATGTGCACTGTGCCGTCGTCATCGATGTTAATTTCGCATCCAGTCTCGGCCACGATGCTCTTGATGTTCTTGCCTCCGGGCCCGATGAGCTGGCCGATCTTGTCCACGGGGATCTTGATCGTCTCGATGCGGGGCGCGTACTTGGAGAGTTTCGTGCGCGGTCCGTTCAGCACCCCCTGCATGAAGTCGAGGATCTGGGTGCGCAGTGCTTTGGCCTGGTGGATGGCGGCCACCATGATCTGGTGGGAAACGCCGGCCAGCTTCAAGTCCAGCTGGAATCCGGTGATGCCCGCGTGCGTGCCGCAGATTTTGAAGTCCATGTCCCCGAAGTGATCTTCGCTGCCGATGATGTCGGAGAGCAGCGCGTGGCGCTTGAGCGTTTCGCCTTCAAATTCCGTAACCAGCCCCACGGAGATGCCGGCCACGGGCCGCTTAATTGGAACGCCCGCGTCCATGAGCGCCAGACATCCGCCGCAAACACTTGCCATGGAGGTCGAGCCGTTGGACTCCATAATCTCGGACGAGACACGGATCGCATACGGAAAATCCGCCTCGGAGGGAATTACCGGGGCCAGCGAGCGCTCGGCGAGAGCACCGTGTCCGATTTCGCGCCGTCCGGGGCTGCCGGTGCGGCCGGTTTCCCCGACGGAGAACGGCGGGAAGTTGTAGTGGAGGATGAAGCGCTTGGTGGTTTCACCGCCGGTGTATCCGTCCAATTCCTGGGCTTCCCCGGTGGTAGCCAGCGTTGCCAGAGCCAGGGCCTGGGTTTCGCCGCGGGCGAACAGGGCGGAACCGTGGGAGCGGGGCAGCAAGCCCACTTCGCCGCTGAGTTTGCGCAAATCGCTGAGCTGGCGGCCGTCGCAGCGCACACCCTTGTCCAGAATTGAGATGCGGAACGCCTTCTTCTGCAGGTAGTCGAATGCCTGGCTGATTTCAAAGGAGGTGGCTTCTGGAAACTTCTGCTTGATCGCGGTAGCGACCTCGTCCTTGAGCGCGTCGACCGCTTTGCCGCGTGCGACTTTGCTGGGCAGATAGATGGCGCCTTCGATGCGGTCGCCGGCGACCGCGTACGCAATCTCCAGCAAGTCATCGCGCACGAGCATTAGCGGCACTTCCCGCTTGGGTTTGTTCACAGCGGCGGCGAGCTGCAGCTGGGCGTCCACGAGAGCGCGCGCATGAATGTGCGCGAACTCAAGCGCCGCGATGAAGTCCGCTTCGGGAAGCTCGCTTGCCTCACCCTCGATCATGATGACTTCGTCCTTGGTGCCTACGTACACCAAATTCAGATCGCTATCCGCCCGCTGGCTGTGGGTCGGGTTGGC
>JBILWF010000061.1:0-8449 GCA_044370075.1 Chthoniobacteraceae bacterium
TGGCCTGGATTTCCGGGTCCATGAAGGCGGTGGCCTCGCCGATGCGGGTGAGCAGGTTTTCGAGCTGTCCCTCCCGGGCAAGGGAGGCGGCGTGGGAGCTGTCCTCCGCTGTTTTGAGCGAGGCATAGTGGGCCAACCGCTCGATGCGCTGGTTGACGGATTTGGACACCTCCAACGCCTCGCTCAAGCGAGCCGCCGACTGCCCGAGGGAACCGACAAACGACGCCAAGCGGGGGTATTCCTGCTGGAGCGCCTGGAAGTCGCGATCCCACGCCTCGGACGTGTCGTAAAGCGGGGTCAGATCCCAGGTGTCGGCCGCGGGCACTTGATCTCGGGTTGGAGTCATACAGCGGAGAGCAAAGCACAGAAGTGCGGGAGCGCAAAGCGGGATGGCGCGGAGCGGGCAACCGGCCTATTTTGGACCTTTCCAAACTGCCGGCCTTGTATTGGCATGGCGCACGGATTGCGACGCCACCCACCTCATGGAACATCTCATCGAACTCCTGCGCAGCTACGGAATGTGGGCTGCTTTGCTGTGGGCCCTCATCGAGACCGATTTAATTTTTTTGGTGATCGGCGCCTTTTCCAGCGCGGGGTATCTCAGCCCGTGGGCGTGTTTTCCCGCCGCGGTTTTTTCGGCGCTGCTGCACGATACGATCATCTTCTGGCTGGCGAGGAACCGGGCCGACTGGGTGCGCGCCAAACCGGTTTATCAAAAACTGGGGCCCAAGGTGGAGCTGCTCGCATCCAAGGTGGGCCCCTGGTCGCTTTCGGTATGCCGGGTATTGTACGGGACACGCTACCCGACATTAATTTTCTGGGGGTTGCAGCGTCTATCCTACGCGCGCTTCTTCTTCACCGACGGGTTCGGATTGGTTCTGTGGGCACTGCTTTTGACATGGCTGGGCCATCTTCTCGGCGACCAGATGGATAAAATCAAAGAGGTGGCAGCCCACACGCGGGTTGTATCGCGCTGGATCCTCGGAACATTAATCTGCACAGCAGCCGTGTTTTACATCCTGCGCAAACTCCGGGGTCGCAAATCTGATTCCAAGCCCCCGGAAACGCAGCCTCAAAACCAGACTGAAAATGTCTCCTGAAACGGAGGCCACTCCAGAGCCCGATGCTGACGCGCATCAAACTTGGACAATTCCGCTGCTTTGACCATTTCGAGACGGAGTTCCATCCCGGGACCAACCTGATTTTGGGCCGCAACGCGGTTGGGAAAACCTCGTTGCTGGAGGCGGCCTGCGTCCTTCTGCGCCTGCAGTCTCCGCGCGCCTCCCGGCTCGGCGATGTGATCCGGCACGGACAAAAGGGATTGCTCGTGGACGGATTTTACTCGGGGATCCACCTCCAGTTTTACTACGGCACCCGACGCAAAAAACTCGCCCTGGATTCGGTGGAGCAGACCAACGCCGCAGAGTACCTAAAGGTGGCCCGGGTAGTCTGGTTTTCGAACACCGACATCCGCCTGATCCGGGACGCCGCGGACGTACGGCGGCGGTTTCTGGACTTTTTGGCGATCCAAATCGAGCCCGGCTACCGGGCGGCGCTGCGTTCCTACGAAAGGGCTCTGCGCTCACGCAACCTGCTCTTGAAGGCCCCAGTGCCTTCCCGGAAACAGATCCGGGCCTTTGACGGTCCGCTGGTTGAGGCTGGCGAACATCTGGGCGCGGTCCGTGAAACGGTGGTGGCCTCCCTCAGGCCGCTGGCGCAGCTCGCCCACCGGGCCATCAGCGGGTCGAGGGAAACGCTCGATATCCAATACCAGCCCTCGGTGACAGGCAGTTTCGCCGGAGAACTCGAGCAGGCGCGTGGCGAGGAACTTCGGTTGCGTCAGACGCTGGTGGGGCCGCACCGCGACGAACTCTGCCTCTTGCTGGCGGGCCAACCGGCCACGTTCGGGTCCGAAGGGCAGCAGCGCACGCTGGCCCTTTCCTTGCGCCTTGGGGCGGCGCGTCTTCTGGAAGCTCAGGGGGGCAGACCGCCTCTTCTGCTGCTGGACGACATTTTTGGCGAACTGGACCGGGAACGCCGGGCCGCCCTGTTGAAGGAGCTGCCCGCCAGTTCCCAGCAGATCATCACCACCACCCAGCTGGAGTGGCTCCCGTCTGGGTTGGATGCGCATACCGTGCGCATCGAAAGGGAGCCAGAGGCGGGAAGCGGGGCCCGGCAGGCAGCGGATGCCGCGGACGCGCAGGGCGGGGAGGCCCCGTAGAGACGGGCGGCTGGAATCGCCTTGCGCGAAGCTTTTGCGGGGCTCCATAGTGCCACCCTTTTGAGTCAAATCATGGAGGAACCCATTGGCATCGGTTTAGCAGGTCTCGGAAATGTTGGAGCCGGGGTGTACAAACACCTCCTCCTCAACCGTGCCCTTTTGCGCGAACGCACCGGATTGAATGTGGAGGTGCGCCGAATCGCCGTGCGCGATGTACCGCGGCGCGCCGCGGAGGGGTTTCCCGAAAAACTGCTCACTAATCAGTGGTGGGAAATGGTGGCCGACCCCGCGGTCCAGATCGTAGTGGAGGTCATGGGGCGCAAGGAGGAAAGCCTCCAGCTCATTCTGGGGGCCATAGCCCATGGCAAAATCGTGGTCACCGCCAACAAGGCTCTTCTTGCGGAGCACGGTCAGGAGATTTTCGACGCGGCAACCAAACACGGGGTGCCGGTTTTTTACGAGGCGGCGGTTGCCGGCGGAATCCCGATCATCAAATGCCTGCGGGAAGCGCTCATTGGCAACCACATCGATTCGATCCACGGGATCATCAACGGCACCTCGAACTACATTCTTACCCGGATGAACGACGCGGGGCTCAGCTTCGAAGAGGCCCTCGCCGAAGCACAGGCAGCCGGCTACGCCGAACCGGACCCCACGCTGGACATCAACGGCTGGGACGCCGCCCACAAGGCCCTCATCCTCGCCTCGCTCGCCTACGGCTACTGGGTTCCGCCAGACAAGATTTTCGTCGAAGGCATCCAGTCGCTCACCGCCGCAGATTTCCGTTTCGCCAAAAAGCTCGGCTACAAAATCAAACTGCTGGGCATAATCAAAGCGTCGCACTCGGAGGGAGCCGACATTGAGGTACGCGTCCACCCCACCCTGATTCCCGAAAGCCACGTGCTGGCCTCGGTCAACGGCGTGTTTAACGCCGTCGCCGTGCGCGGCAACGTAGTCGGGGACACTCTGTTCTACGGACGCGGCGCGGGGCAGGATCCCACCACCAGCTCGATTTTGAGCGACATCGCCGAAGCCGCCGACGCCATCTCCCGCCCCCGGCGCAATCTCGGCTTCATGCCCCACGGGCTCTACGGCTCCCCCAAACCCATCGGACAAACCCTCAGCGAATACTACCTGCAGCTGTGCGTGGATGACCGCCCCGGGGTGATCGCCCAAATCGCAGGAATTCTCGGCAGCCTGCAAATCGGCATTTCCTCCATCTTCCAACCCGAACCCGAGGACGAAAGCGCCACGGTGCCGCTGGTTTTGATGCTGCACACGGCCACCCAGGCCCAGATCGAAGACGCCCTTGCGCGCATCCAGTCCCTCGAATGCGTTCGCAAGGCGCCCCGGATGATCCGTGTCGAACATTTCACATGAGCTTCCGCCCACTCCACGATCGCGGGGTCATTTCCCGCTACCGCGCTTTCCTGCCGGTCACGGATGCGACCCCGGTCATTTCCCTCAATGAAGGGTCCACGCCGCTGATCCATTCGCCAAAACTGAGCGAGCAGGTGGGACGTGATTGCCAGGTATACATCAAGTACGAGGGTCTGAATCCGACCGGCTCGTTCAAGGACCGCGGCATGACGGTTGCCCTCTCCAAGGCCGTGGAGCGCGGCGCCAAGGCGGTGATCTGCGCCTCGACGGGCAACACCAGCGCGGCCGCGGCGGCGTACGCGGCGCGCGCTTCCATCACCTGCATCGTACTGCTGCCCGCGGGCAAGATAGCCTTCGGAAAACTCGCCCAAGCCTTTGTGTATGGGGCGAAGGTGGTGGCCATCGAGGGCAACTTTGACGACGCCCTCCGGCTGGTTCGCGAAATCGGCGAAACCGAGCCCATCGCGGTGGTGAATTCTGTGAATCCCGACCGGTTGGAAGGCCAGAAAACGGCCAGTTTCGAGATCATTGAAGAACTGGGAGACGCCCCCGAAGTGCACATCCTGCCAGTGGGAAACGCCGGGAATATCAGCGCCTACTGGCTGGGCTACAAGGAGTTTCATGCGCTGGGGAAAGCCTCGCGACTGCCCGTCGTGCTCGGTTTTCAAGCGGCCGGCGCGGCCCCCATTTTCCACAAACGCATCATTGAAAAGCCCGAGACCTACGCCACCGCGATCCGCATCGGAAATCCCGCCAGCTGGGACAAGGCAAACGCGGCCATCGCCGAAAGCGGGGGCGCCATTGACATCGTAACCGACGAGGAAATTTTCACCGCGCAGATGTGGCTGGCCTCGCATGAGGGTATTTTTGTCGAACCGGCCAGCGCAGCCAGCATCGCCGGACTGCTCAAGAGTCTGTCCCCGCGCCCAGACCGCGCCTACGACGCCGCGCGCTTTCCCGCAGGCAGCCGCATCGTGTGCACCGTCACCGGACACGGTTTGAAGGATCCCGACGTGGCCAAGGACCGCTGCAGCGGCGTGATTCCCGCCAAGGCGGAGCGCGGCGAGATTCTGCGCCTGATCGGCGCGTAACGGGGACTCGGAACCGTCCGGGGGGGGGTGAACACACATCCTGCCTCTGCCGACGCGTGATCCGGGTGACCTCCGCGCTAAATTGGATTTAGCCGTAAATACGGGCTGGTCCGGATCCTCCCTCTCCCGTTGAATCTTCGCTGCATGCTCCCCTTTCTCTCCCCCCGCATAGACCGCCTCCGGAGTCGGATCATCGCCGCCACGGCTCTGGTGTGCGCGGCGACCGCCTTGGGTGCCGAACCCCCGAAATCCGGCGCGCCGCAAACCGCGCCCAAAGCGCCGCTGTACGAGACGCGCGCCGAGCATGACCCCAACGGAATCGGAAAATTTTATCTCGGCCGCGAAATCGCCCATGTCATGGGACATCAGGGTGCGGGCTGGCTGGAGCGCCCCGACCGCGAGGCGGAGGAACGCACCGACCTCTTGCTGCGCGCCATGGAACTGCGCCCCGGCGAAGTCGTCGCCGACATCGGCGCGGGCTCCGGTTACTTTTGCTGGCGGATGGCAAAAGAAATCGGAAGGACGGGCAAAGTCTACGGTGTGGACATCCAACCCGAAATGCTTGAACTGCTCGACCGCAACATGAAGCGCCGCGAAGTGGACAATGTTGTGCCCGTTCAGGGAACCACCACCGATCCCAAACTGCCCGCGGAAAGCGTCGACACCATCCTCATGGTCGACGTGTACCACGAATTCGACCAACCCTTCGAAATGCTCCAGTCCATGACCCGGGCCCTCCGCCCGGGAGGCCGCATCGTTCTGGTCGAATACCGCGGCGAAGACCCCTCCGTCCCCATCAAGACTGTCCACAAAATGAGCCAGGAACAAGTCAAACGCGAATACGCGCAAATCCCCGGGCTGCGCTGGGAAAACACCCTCGACGTGCTCCCGCGCCAGCACATCTTTATTTTCCGCAAGGAAAAATCCGACCGCTGACATTCTCCAACCCCGCCGGCATCAAGTTGCTGCGCAATTTACCAGACATGGACTGGGAAGACGCCTACCAACGCGAGGAAACGCCCTGGGATAAGGGCGGCCCCAGCCCGGGCCTCCTCGAGTTGATGGAATCCAAAACCCTCACGGGCTGCTTCCTCGTACCCGGCTGCGGAGCCGGCCACGATGTCCGCGCGCTAGCCGCTTGCGCAGGAGTTCGTCCCGTCGGCTTGGACGTCGCCCCCTCCGCCGTACGCCGCGCGGAAGCGTTTCCCAAGACAGGGGCGGAGAAGTACGCGGTGGGGGATCTGTTTGCACTTCCGCAAGAGTTTGTGGGCCGGTTTGACGCGGTGTGGGAACATACCTGTTTCTGCGCCATCCCCCGGGTTCGCCGTCCCGATTACGTGAGGGCAGTACGGGCCGCACTGCGTCCGGGCGGGGAATTTTTCGCCATTTTTTACCTGGATCCGGGCATGGAAGATCCCGAGAGCGGCCCCCCGTTTGACGTCGGCATCCCGGAACTGAATGCGCTGTTTGTCGAGTCGGGCGCTTTTGAACTTCTCGAGGAATGGCCGCCGCTGCGGGCGTATCCTGGACGGGAAGGCCGCGAGTGGATGCGCCACATGCGGGCCGCGGGAGCGTAAAAACGGCTTTTCCCCCTACCCCGCCCGGTCTCCAAAAGGTCCCTATCCGGGAACGGAAAATCCCCCGACTCCGGCCGACTCCGGCCACAGGCGCCCGCTTTCGCGCCATTCCACGATTAATTCGCGAAACCGCCGCGCCGAGGGGTCATCCTCCTGCTCGCGCCACACCAGGACCAGCGGCACCCGGATCGCGGGACGCAGCGGCACAAAACGCAACACCGCGCCGGGGCCCACCACGCCCTCGGTGACCACCCCGACGCCCGCCCCGGCCTCCACGTAGCTGAACACGGTTCCTATCAGGCTCGGACTGTGCACGATGTGTGGCGCGAAGCCCGCCTGCCTGCAGCCGGCCAGCACCGCGTCGTGCAGCCCGACGCCCTCCCGCCGCGCCAACACCACGAGCGCCGCGCGCTCCAACTCCGTCCACCCAAGCGAACGCTTTTGCGCAAACGGGTGCTCCGCCCCCACCACAACCCCCAGCCGCTCCTCGCGCAGCGGTTCGATCCGCAAATCGAGATCCACCGCCAACGACACCGGACGCGTGATCCCCACCGAAATACGCCCCCGCGCTACCGCCTCCCACACCCGCTCCGGGGTGCGCTCCTCCAAATGCACCGCCACACGCGGAAATCGGGCCCGATACTCCGCGAGCAGCCGCCCTAAAAAGGGCTGCGTCGGCGGCCCGATGTAGCCCAAGCGCAGCTCCCCCTCCTCTCCCGCCGCCGTACGCCGCACACGGCGCATCGCCTCCTCCCAGCGCTCCAGCACCAGGGCCGTCTCCCGCAACAGAACAGCCCCCGCGGGAGTCAACCGCACACGGCTTCGGTTCCGGTCAAAGAGCGCAGTCCCCAGCTCGGACTCCATCTCCTGAACCGCTCGGCTTAAAGCGGGCTGCGCGACACGCAGTCGGGTCGCAGCGCGCGTAAAGCTCAACTCCTCGGCGACAGCTTGAAAGTAGCGCAGGTGGCGGAGATCCATCTCAAAAAGGGGTTCATTGGGCGCAGGCACCCGGAATTCGGGACGGGCTTTTCTGCGAGAGTTTTTCCGCAGGGCATTCCGCCTCCGTGCATCACGACTCCCAGCACCCTCTTATAGCGTAACCGTATAACGGGTATCGCAAAGATCTATTTCCAGCACAACATTCCCCTGGCCTAGTATTTCAAGTGTGGCGACTGCGCCCCGGCCATGAACAACCTGCACTCCGCCATTCAGCTTTTTCTGCAGCTGGCCGTCATCCTTGTTGCCTCCCGCGCCGTGGGCCTCGTCGCACGCCGTTTCGGCCAACCGCAGGTCGTCGCCGAAATGATCACAGGCGTACTGCTCGGGCCGTCCTTCCTCGGCGCCTTCTGGCCGGACATCCAAAAAGCCCTGTTCCCCTGGGACCCCTCCCAGTCCCAGCGCGACACCCAAAGCTACCTTTTTCCCCTCTCCCAACTCGGGCTGGCCGCCTACATGTTCGTGATCGGGATCGGATTCCGCGTGGAAGTGGTGCGCTCCCACCTGCGGGGCGCCGTAGCCGTCTCCAGCGCGGGCATGGCTGTTCCGTTTCTGCTGGGAGGCGCGCTGGGCTGGATTCTGCACGGGCACACGGGGCTGTTCCCGGCACGAACCTCGACTTGGGAGGCGTCGCTTTTCCTCGGAGCCTCAATGTGCATCACCGCCTTCCCGATGCTGGCGCGGATTCTGCACGAGAAAAAACTCAGCGGAACCATGATGGGCACCATTGCGATCGGGGCGGGCGCTCTCGATGATGCAGCGGCGTGGGCTTTGCTGGCGGTGGTGCTGGCCAGCTTCGAAGGGCACTGGCAGAGCGCCTTCCTCAACATCAGCCTTGGCGTCGCGTACGCCGCGGTCGTGGTGGGCGTCCTGCGCCCCCTTCTCGCCCGCACTCAGGACCGCCTGCTCAAGGACGCCTCTGGAGCGCTCTCGGAAACCGGACTTGCGCTGTGCCTTTCGCTGATGACGCTGGGCGCCTTTTTCACCGACCGGATCGGACTCCACGCTGTTTTCGGGGCCTTCCTCATGGGAACCGCCATGCCGGCCGGCGCCGTCTCCGAAGGCCTTGCACGCCGAATTGAACCCCTCACCGTCGCGCTTCTGTTACCGCTGTTTTTCACGTTCTCGGGCTTGAACACGCGGATTGCGCTCCTCAACGCGCCGGAACTATGGCTGGCGTGCGC
>JBILWF010000706.1:0-2558 GCA_044370075.1 Chthoniobacteraceae bacterium
GATGGAACCACGATCGCCAGCGTGCTGGACGGGTCGCGTTTGGTTTTGTCGCAGAGTGCGCTCGTGAACAGCTCGACCGTGCTGCTGAGCAGCGCGGAAACCACCAGCGGTTCGTTGGTGATTACCCTTCCGAACACAGCCGGGCTTGCTCCGGGCATGCTCCTGACGGGAAACGCGGTACCCGCTGGAACGACGATTACGTACGTGATGTCCGACACGACGGTGCTCATGTCGGGCGGTGCCTCCCTGACGGCTACCGGCACCAGCGTGGTCGCGTCCGCCGTCGGCAACGCCGGCGTGTGGACTGCCGGGGGCGGAAACACTTTTGGCGGCACCGCCTACAGCAACGGCTTGCTCACGGGGCTCGGCGCTCCGTCGGGCGCGATCCCGGGCAATCTGATCATTTCCGGAGGGAACAATGCCGGTCTCGATGCGCTTAATCCGCTGACGTCCCGGGTGTGGCAGCTTCGCTCCAACCAGATTGCCGACACCGCTTCCGTGACGCTCCGGGGTGGCGGGGCGTGGGATTTGACGGGTTTCCGCGAGCGGATCGCCAATCTGGTGTTCGAGGGGCAGGCCGGCGGGCTCGGCGGCGTGGGAGCTTTGGTGTCTACCGGGGCGGGTACGCTCGAACTCACCGGCAACATCAGCGTGAACAAGCTGGAGGATGCGACCTTCATTCCTTCGCTTCAGGGAAATCTGGCCCTGCCCAGTTCCACCGCGATTCAGGTGGACGAAGTGCGTGGGACTGCGGTGGAGGGAACCCTCGGCACCGCGGGCCAGGTGGGCTTTTCGCTGCTGGGGAATTTGGTGAATACGAGCACGATCTTGAAATCCGGGGACGGGGTTCTCTCGCTGGGCGGAGTCAGTTATGTGGACAACACCGTCAATGTTGGTGCCGGCGCCCTTGTGCTGGGGAACGGGGCGAACTACGGGCGGACCCGCATCAACCTCAGCTCGGGAACCTTCCTCGACATGCGCGGCCAATCCAACCTCGCCCTTGGCTCGGTGATCGGTACTGGAACCATTCGCAATTTCAGCCTCACCAACTCGGGCACGCTCTGGACCGGCTTTGACGGCACCGACGCCACCTTCTCCGGGCAGCTGGGCTCGGATTTTTCCACGGGTCTCTTGAATGTGGGCAAGGCGGGCGCGGGGAACTGGACGCTCTCGGGCGACAATGCGCGGGCGTGGCTGGGCACGCTGACGGCATCCAGCGGCACCGTGACCATCACGGGCACCGTGGCGTTTGCCAACTACGGCACGCGGGTGGGGGGCAAAGTTGTTGTGGACAACACGGCGGCGGCGGTGAACGGACGGTTGGGCGGGCTCATCACTCCTTTTGGGCGTTCGACCACGCTGACCCTCCAGGGGGGTGAGGTGGAGTTGCGCGGCAACGCGACAACGTCCGGTTCCGAGGCCGTGCAGACGCTGACGCCCGGGGAGGGTGCCTCCGTGCTGACGTTGAACGCCACCAACACCGCCGGCGTCGCCTTGAACGTGGCCGGGTCGATTTCGTCCCCGAACGGTCTCGCGGCGTTGCTGGTGCGCGGGGACAGCCTCGGCAGTGGCACACTGGTTGCAGGGACGGGCGCCTTAATTCTCGCGTCCCTCAGCGCCTTGGGTGGAGCGAGTGGTCAGGGCGGCGGCGGGATTAATACATTTAACCGTACCGTGCGCGCCGACATCCTGGGCGATCTCTCTCCCACGGGCCTCGGCACCGGCTTCCTCACCTGGGATCCCGGTACCGGCGTGGCGCGTCCCCTGCGAAGCGACACGGAGTTGCAGCCGCGGTTGGAGGCGCTCGTGCCTTCCTCCACCACGATCAATGCCGGCCTCGGGGGTGCCCAACGCTTTGTCGGGGATACCGGTGTCAATTCGCTGACGCTGCTTGATGGGGCCGTCCTCACCCCGATGGCGGGAGCCGCGGACAGCACCCGGTTGACCATCAACACGGGCGGGATTTTGCTGCCGGCGGGAACCGCCAGCGTGAGCGTGCCCCTGCTGGTGGCCTCCAATTCCCTGTCGGTGCACACGGTGGGGAATGCTTTGCTCAGCCTGAACGCCTCGGTCGTCGGGTCGATCGGTTTGATGAAAGCGGGCAGCGGCACGCTTGAGTTGAGCGCCCCGCAGTATTTGACGGGTGGAATTACCGTCAACGAGGGAACCCTGCGGATGGCTGGAGGAGCGCGGATGCTGCCGGTGGTACCCGGGTCGACGGTGCCGACGCTTTACAACCTGCGCCTCAACGGCGGGGTGCTCGATCTCAACGGCAACCTCCAGCAGGTGGCCTCGCTCTCAAGCATCAATCCGTTGCCCGGCATGGGCGGGCAGTTGACCAGCGTCCAGCCGGGCTCGCTGTTCGTAGCGCTCACGACCACCGGAACCTTCTCGGGTGCCATCACCGGCTCCGCCACGCTGGTCAAGCAGGCGGGAGCGGGTTCGCTGGCGCTCACGGGGACCAGTACCGGGGGGCTGATCGTGGCCGGGGGCGTGGTGGAATTGCGCGACGGCGGGGTGGTGTCCGGTGCCGTGCGGGTGCAGCAGGGTGCGCGTTT
>JBILWF010000654.1:0-2557 GCA_044370075.1 Chthoniobacteraceae bacterium
ACAAAGTGAACGCTGGTATCGAGCTTCATCAGCGGCTGGAACCAGCGATAGAGCTTGCGGGCCTCATCCCATCTGCCCGCCCGCAGCAGATCCCAGAGATACTGATTTTCAGACGGGAATGCGATGCCCGAGCCCGCCACCCATCCGTCGATGCCGAGAATGCTCGACTCCAGCACCAGATCATCGACTCCGGTGAAAATCGCGTACCGGCCGCCGATGGCATTGTGCAACTCCGTGATACGGCGCGGGTCTCCCGAGCTCTCCTTGATCGCAACGAAATTTTTCTGTTCCGCGAGTTTCGCGAACATCTCCGGAGTCACGTCGTTCGCATAGCTGATCGGGTTGTTATAGACCATGATCGGCAGTCCGGTGCTCTTCGCCACCGTGCGAAAAAACGTCATCGTTTCGTCCGGCGCCGCTTTGTAGAGCATCCCCGGCAGCAGCATCACGCCGTCCGCGCCGAGCTTTTCGACATCGCGCACGTAGCGGATGGCCTCCGCGGTGCTGGTCTCGGCAACGCCGCTGAGTACGGGAATGCGCCCGTTGACCACCTTCACCATCGCATCGATAACGCCGCGCTTTTCCGTGGCGGTCATCGGCTGGTTCTCGCCGAGTGATCCGAGAAAGACGATGCCGCTCACACCCGACGCAATGAGCACCTCCGCATGGCGTGCGGTGGCGTCCAGGTTGAGGGAACCGTCCTTGTGCATTTGGGTGGTGATGGCGGGAAAAACGCCGCTCCAGTGGGGTTTCATAAGGCTGGGGTGGTTTAGGGCTAGGCGATTTCAACGACGACTTTTCCGAGTACGTCCCTTCTTGGCGTGATGCCGAGTCCGGGCGCGGTGCCTGCGGACATGTGGCCGTCGACGCGTTGGGGCGCGCCCTCGGCGGTGCTCACCGTGACGTAACTGTTGAAGTCGGTGCTCGTGAAGCGGAACTCCTCCGGAGTGCTGTGAGCGAGGTGCGCGATGGCCGCTGTGGTGATGTCCCCGCCCCAGCTGTCCTCCAGCGTCATGGCGATTCCCATGCTCACGCAGAGGTCCCGGGCTTGTTTTATTTTTGTGAGACCGCCGAGCTTGCTGATCTTGAGATTCACCACGTCGGCGGCGAGGTCGGCTTTTGCGCGCAGCAGCATGTCGAGGGAGTCGATGTTTTCATCGAGCACAAACGGGTGCGGACACTGCCGGCGCACGGCGAGGCATTCTTCGTAGGTCAGGCAGGGCTGCTCGATGTACACATCCACATCGCGCACCGCCTTTGCTACGCGCACCGCCTCGTGCTGTACCCAGCCTGTGTTTGCATCGGCCACGAGCCGGTCACCGGGCTTGAGCTTTTCAGCGACGGCGTAGATCCGGGCAATGTCCACATCCGGGTCGCCACCGACCTTGAGTTGAAAACGCGTGTAGCCTTCCGCGCGGTAAGCCGCGACTTTGGCAGCCATCGCCTCGGGGGACTCCTGCGAAATGGCGCGATAGAGCCGCACTTTTTCACCGAACCGCCCTCCCAGAAGCACGCAGACAGGCAGCCCGCTCGCCTGGCCGAGAATGTCCCAGCACGCGATGTCGATTCCCGACTTTACATACGGATGGCCCTTCAACGCCGCATCCATGCGGTGGTTGAGTTTTGCAAGCTCGCGTGGGTCCTCGCCGATAAGATGCGGCCCTAGTTCGCGGAGACCGGCGCGAACACCCTCTGCATACGCCGGCAAATAGAATGGTCCCAGCGGACAGACTTCGCCGTACCCGACGAGCCCGGAATCCGTTTCCACGCCGACGATCGTACTGTCGAATACCGTCACCGATTTGCCGCCGGACCATTTGTAGGTCGTCTCGTGGAGCGGCAGTTCGACACGGTGCGCAAAGATGCGGGTTATTTTCATTGAGGCGGGCTTGGGGGAATGCAGAGACTTGCGGCGGATTGTATAGATCGGGACTTCCTTCGTCTTGGCGCGGAAATCCATGCAAACATGAAACCGAGCACAGCCATCGTCCTGCGCGCCCCGACTTCGAGCGAGGCCGACCGCGTGGAGCTGCGGCTTCTTGAACAGCTCTTCGACCACACTCCCGACATGGCCTTCTTCGTCAAAGATGCCGGGGGACGTTATCTGGCCGTGAACCATTCGCTCGTTGAGCGGCACGGCCTCAAGAGCAAGTCGGAGTTGCTGGGCCGTCGCCCATGCGATGTCTGCCCGGGGGAGTTCGGCCGCATTCCCACCGAGCAGGATGCCACGGTTCTTCAGACCGGCCGGCCCATCGTGGAACGCCTTGAATTGCACTGGTACTCGCCGCACAAGCCCGGTTGGTGTCTGACCACCAAGCTGCCGAGGCGCGACGCCGCGGGCAGGATCATTGGCATCATTGGCATTTCAAAGGACGTGCGCTCACCCGTTGCACCGCAAGAGATCCCTGCCGGGGTCGCCGCGGCTCTGAGGCGGTTGGAGAGTTCCTATGCCGATTCAATCACGCCCGGACAACTAGCCCACACCGCGCGGCTGCCGGCGGCTCGATTCGCACGCGTCATTAAGCGCATCTTCGGGCTCACGCCCATTCAACTCATT
>JBILWF010000655.1:0-2555 GCA_044370075.1 Chthoniobacteraceae bacterium
ACTCATCCGCCATGATCAGAGCCCCGTTGAGCAGCGTGTAATCCCCCACTTTCACGTGGCCCTCCTCCCCCACAGAAAAAGAACATCCGCAGTAACAGGACACATAGGAGCCCAGTTCAACCGCGGGATCGCGTTTGCCCTTAAAATTTTTGAAAATCTGGGCGCTTTCCAGATAACATCCCTCGCCAAAGGAGACATTGGGAGGGATCGGCTTGGGCCACCAGTCGTGCTCGATATGGCGGTCGGGGAGAATGTTGCTCATGGGAGGGTGGTATTCAGAGGTTACTTAAGCAGAGGATGCGCTTGCGCGCACCTCGAACTTGGTCAGGAAAGCTGGCCCAGATTCGCGGAGTGATACAGGTTCGCATAAAAACCGCCGCGCTGCACCAGCTCCGGACCGCGCCCCTCCTCGACCACACCGCCGGGCCCCAGCACAACGATCTTGTCGACATTGTGCACCGTGGCGATCCGGTGGGTGATGATCAGCGTCGTGCGCCCCCGCATAAGTTCCTCGATCGTCTGCATAATGAGCGATTCGGTTGTGGGATCCAACGCGGAGGTGGGTTCATCCAGCAGGAGAATGGGCGCGTTTTTGAGGAAGGCGCGCGCGATGCCTATGCGCTGCCGCTGCCCCACGGAGAGGTGTCCCCCGCGCTCGCCCACCTGCGAGGCATACCCATGGGGCATTGCCATGATAAAATCATGTGCCTGAGCTTTTTTGGCGGCCTCCATGATTTCCTCCTCGGTGGCCCCCGGCTTGCCGTAGGCGATGTTTTCACGCACCGTCGTGGAGAAAAGCAGGGTGTCCTGCAGAACAATCGAAATCTGGGCGCGCAGGGATTTCTTGGAGATGTCCTTGAGATCTTTTCCGTCCAGAAGAACGCGGCCCGCAGTGGGATCGTAAAACCGCGGAACCAGCGACAGCAGCGTGCTCTTTCCGGCACCCGTGGCGCCTACGAAAGCGACGGTCTGCCCGGGATCCAACCGCAGGTTCACCCCGTCGATGATGGGGCGTTCGGGAGTGTATCCGAAGCGGACGTTTTCAAAATCCAGCCGGCCCTTCGTCGAGGCGATGTTTTCCGCGCCGGGTTTGTCTGCCACGTCATCCGCGTGATCGAGGACCTCGAAACAGCGTTTGGCGCTTCCCGCGGCCCGCTCCAAATCCCATCCGACGGAAGTGATGGATTCAATCGGGTTGTAGAGCAGGGCCAGGTAGTTGGTGATCGCCGCCAGACTGGTGGCGCTGAGGGTGCCTGCGATTACATGCAGGGTTCCCACCCAGTAAAGCGCGGCAGTCGCCGTCATCATCAGCGTGGCGACAATCAGCGCGCTGTAGTTGGAGATCTGCTGCATGCGCACGTTGGCCTCGAGGCTCTGTTGGGCGCTGCTGCTAAAGCGCGAAATCTCATCCTGTTCTCGGCCGAATGCCTGCACCATTTTGATCGAACTCAGCCCTTCCTGGGCCAAACTCAACACGGCACTCTCCCGCTCGGAGATGTAGGTAGCCTGGTCCCGGATGCGTTTGGCGAAGATGCGAAAGGTCATCACCATGAGCGGCACCACGGCAACGACCAGCAGCGTGACCTGCACGTCCAGCATCCACATGGTCCAGAGAATGCCCACGGCGTCCTTGAAGCTGAGGAAAAGAAAAATTCCCTTGGAATAAAAAGTTTGCAGCGACTGAGAGTCGTAGGCGACACGGAAGCTGCTGTCCGCGCTGCGGCGCGCGTCGTGAAACTTCAGCGGGAGCGTCTGCAGGTAGGAATAGAGGTCGGTTCGCAGCGAGAGCAATCCCTCGAGCCCCACGCGGTAGTAGAGCATCGTGGTGGTTACATTGATCCATGCCGCAACCAAATGCAGTCCCACCACCGAGAGGCTGCATCCGGCAACGATCTGGGGCAGGGTCCACTCCTGCAGGGAGTACGAAATCCCCCACAACTCAATTTTGAGCCCGTGCTCGGGTTTGCCGATTGCTGGAAGCACCTGCATGAGCAGGAACGCTACAGGCCACGGCTTGGCGATGCTCAGAGGCGTCTGAATGACAGAAAGCACGCTCGCGAGGGCAGTCGGCCACCAGTGCGGCAGATAGTACGAAAGAACGCGGCGGAGAATGGTAAGCATGGGGCGGCGAGATGGGGAACATGCCCCCTCGAATTGTGGGCATGCAAACCAACGAATCGCAAGCACACGCGGGTGCTGACTACACGGCACCTTTGCGCAGCAGGCCGAGGGCCGCACGCATCGTCTCAACGCAATGGCATCCGTTGAAATCCCCAAAACCAGGGGTCAGCCTCCCTCAGCGGGGACGCTCTAGAAAAGCCACCACCTCGATGTCCGCCGTCTGGGGAAACATGTCCAGCGGCCGCACCGCGCTGAGGCGATATCCCCCACCCCCAACAAGAGAACGGACATCCCGCGCCTGCGTGGCTGCATCGCAGGAAACATAAGCAATAAAATCCGGCCGCAGGGCGTTCAGACAGGACACCACTCCGGCCCCCAGCCCCGTGGCCGGCGGATCAACCAGCACAAGCACGCGGCGCCCCCCCGCCTCACGC
>JBILWF010000656.1:0-2551 GCA_044370075.1 Chthoniobacteraceae bacterium
TGGGTCAACTCGTGGGTCTCGCTTTTTACGCCGGGTATTTGAGCCGTGATTGAAAATGTGCTCAGCGAGAGGGTTATGACGCGGGTTGAGTCGGTTTGCAGCGCGAGCCGGATGAGATCGAACATCAGCATGGTTTTGTCGATCACCCGGTTCGCGTCGGCGATATCCAAAGGCTCCGGCGCCGAGACAACCGGTTTGGTTCGGTGCTCCCACGCGACGGAACGCTGCAGGCGTGTTTCCAGTTCGCGCACGCTTTGGAAGTATTGGTCCAGACGCGAACGGTCGGCTGCGGGAATGGATTTTTGCAGCCGCGCCGCGTTTTCCCGCACGAGATCCAGAACGCTTCCGCCCGCTTCAATGCGGCGCAGGGTGGCGGCTTTTTCTTCCTCCGTTCCCTGCACAAAAAGACTCCGGTACAGACGTCTTGCGCTGGACTCGGAGGGAATCATTACGCCCGCGCGGGAGACGGCCAGCGAGTCCGCATAGTGGTCCGCTTTTTTGACGGAGAGTGCGAGGTGGGGGAAGCGGGTGTGAAGTCCGATTTTTTCCGCGACCAACTGGTCGAGTGACTGGGAGTTGCGAAAGGTGGGCTGGCCGGGGTGGGGGGCGCCGGTGAGGAAGCACTGGGCGGAATGGTGATTGCCGTCCACGCCTGGATGCGACATGCCAGAGAACACGGTGAACGCGCCGCGGTGCGGGGCGAGGAGATCCAGATATGGGCTGGATGGATCGGGGGCCGGCGTGCCCGGCGCAGCGGTGGGTTCGGAGGGCTTGGGGAAGAAAAACTGGGGCATCATTCCAAGCGGAACGTGAATTGCCAGAAGGCGGCTCGGGGGCGCGGTTTGAGCGGCATGTGAAGCTCCGAGAACCGGGCGCAGACACTCGAGAAGTGGAAGCGCAATGCCCGCGCCGGCGGCCTGCAGAAACCGGCGGCGGTTCAGTGAGGGCGGGCGGGGCGTGGGATAAGTTTGCATGCGGGTCAGAGTGCCGTTGGAGCGGGTGGACGGGGGAGGCTTTTAAGGGCCGAGAAAGAGGGTGCTGCGGGCGAGCGCAGCAAGCAGGGAGCGCACACCGTAGTCGGAGTCCGCCGTGGAGCGGACGATTTCTTCGATGACTTGTCTTTCGCTAAAAGAGGGCTCGGTGCCCGTGGCGTATCGCGAGAGGTGGGCCACGAATGCGCATGCGAGGCGCTCGGGGCGGGAGGCGAGGATTTCGAGCAGATGATCGATTCCTGCGAAGGAGGTGCCATCGGGCAGTTCGCCCGAGGGGTCAACGGCGGGACCGAGTTTATAGCGGACGTTCCATTCGGCGGTTTCGCGCTCGGGGGGCGGGTCGCCCTTGTCCGTGGAACGGTACCGTGTGCGGAAACCGCCCACGGGATCGAAGGATTCGAGCGCAAATCCGGCGGGATCAATTTTTGCGTGGCATGCGCCGCAGGTGGCGTCTTTGCGGTGGAGGTCGAGTTGCTGGCGCACGGTGGTTGCGCCGCGGGTGTCGGGGTCGATTTGGGAGACCCCCGGCGGGGGAGGGGGCGCGGGATCATTCAGCAGGCGGTCCATGACCCATACGCCGCGTTTGACCGGGGAGGTGGTGGTGCCGTTGGCGGTGAGTTTGAGAATGGCGGCTTGGGTGAGCAGGCCGCCCCGGTGGCTGTTTGGGGGCAGGGTAACGCGGCGGGTTTCCACGCCGTGCACGGCGGGGATGCCGTAGTGGGCGGCGAGGCGCTGGGTGAGCATCGCAAAATCCGAACGCGCGAGGTTGCGCACGGGGAGATTTTTTTCGAGTAACTCCCGCAGAAAAGCGCGTGTCTCCGCCACCATGCCTTCGTGCAGAAGGAAGGAGTATTCAGGGTGGAGTTGTTTGTCCGGAGTTGTTTCCTCGATGCGTTCGAGTTCCAGCCACTGGTTGGCAAAATCGTGGAAGAAATGTTCGCTGCGCGGGTCTTTTAAGAGGCGCTCGACCTCGGCGTCCCAACGGGCGGGATCCCGCAGTGATCCCTCGCGCGCGGCGGCGAGCAAAGCCTCGTCCGGGGGGCTGTTCCAAAGCCAGTAGGCGAGGCGTGTGGCGAGCGCAAAGGCGCTTTCATCCGGGGGCGAGGAGGGCTCCACTACGCGCTGAGTGGCATCGCGCGCGGGATGGGTTCCCGGAATGAAAAGCAGTTCTGGCGAGGTCAAAACCGCCACGTAGGCGCGCCGCATGGCATCCTCGAAACACTCGCGGGCTTTGAGACGTTTTTCAACGAGGGCCACGTACGGTTCGATTTCCGCTGCGGTGACGGTCCGCCGGTACGCCTTGGGAAGGAAAGTTCCCAGCAGCCGGCGTGCGTCTTCCACGGGGCTGTGGGAACGAACGGTTTCCAGCGGCCGGTTTTTTTCCGCAGCGACTGGATCCGTGATCGCGGGGAGATACGCGGGGATCTGGCGCACGTCCTCGCGTTCTGGTGGAAAAACGCCCGAGTCTGCCGGAAGCACGCCGATGGCGAGGTCGCCAAAGAGGCGTTTGTGGCTTTCGGGCGGCCAACTCGCAAAGAGCGGTCCTTCGATTTCGAACC
>JBILWF010000657.1:0-2549 GCA_044370075.1 Chthoniobacteraceae bacterium
CCTGGTGACCAGTTTGGCAATGTCCCCCTGCCCGCCGTCGCGTGCAAACGCCGGGACGGAACCTCTGGACATCATCGACTGCCACACCCACTTCTACGACCCCTCGCGTCCGGAGGGGGTGCCGTGGCCAGCCAAGGGCAGCCGCCTTTATCGGACCGTGCTTCCGGCGCACCTGCGCGCGGAACCCCAATTTAGCCAAGTCACGGGCACGGTCATCGTCGAGGCCAGCTCCCGCCTGGAAGACAACCAGTGGCTGCTGGACCTTGCCAAAGACGACCCTTTTGTGGTGGGCGTCGTCGGAAACCTGCCGCTGGGAACCCCCGCCTTCGCCGAAGCGGCGCGGCGTTTCGCCGGAAATCCCCTCTTTCGCGGGATCCGCACTTCCAGCAAAACCGTGCGCGAACTCCTCGAATCGCGCTCGCTTTCGGATCTGAAACTCCTCGCATCGCTGGACCTGGAACTGGACGTCAACGGCGGCCCGGATACACCACCGCTTGTGGCACAACTGGCCGCGGCGCTTCCCGAGTTACGCATAGTCGTTAACCACATCGGTAACGTCGCCATCACGGCAAACCCGCCTCCGCAGGCGTGGAGCGAAGGCATCGCCCTCGCCGCAGCACGCCCCAATGTGTTCTGCAAAATCTCGGCCTTGGTGGAGGGCGCGGGACGCGACGGGAGTAAAGCCCCCGCAGAACCCTCATTTTACAAGCCCTACCTCGACGTGGTCTGGGGCTCGTTTGGCAGCGACCGCGTCATTTATGGCAGCAACTGGCCGGTATCTGAGGGATTCGCCGATTATGTCACCCTGCAGCGGATCGCCCTGGAAGACGCCCGGACACGCGGCGCCGGAGCCTTGCAGAAGTTTTGCTCCCTGAACGCGAGACGCGCCTACAAATGGGTCGAACGCGGGGGCCGGCTTTCGCCGCGCCCGCCCGCAGAAAAAAAGTAAGTCTCCGCTCAAACTTCCTCCCACCGAAGCCCGGCGCAATTCGGATGAAAGCGCTTCCGGGACGCGCAAATCCCCTTTCCGTTGTCCATTTCGGCACCAAGAGGCACCGGACTGGCGTCCAGAGGCTACCGTTTGAGATTATCAATCAGGAAGGCCGGAATACTCGCGTGCTTAACATCGGAAGCACCCGGGTAATTCAGCTCACACTCCACGCCAAGCGTTTTGCAGTGCTCCTGAAGCTTCACCCCGTAATTAACCGTGTGCGTGGGGTCCTTCTGCGGTTGGCCGAGTGCGGGCGTGTCGTTGTAGCGCAAATACACGGCGGGATCGTCTTTGCTTACCAGCTCGTAGGGGGAGTACATTTTGATCCACTTCAAAACAGACTCCCGTTTTTCCAAAAATTCGGCGAAGCGCGTATCGCGGGTTTTTTTGTCATTGGGGTCCATGAAACCGAAGGCGTGTCCGCCGTACCGGCTGTTTGGCGTCCATTCGATGAGTTGTTTGGGGTCGAGGGACGTTTGCGCGCCGCTAACGGCCGCGCACCAGAGCCGCGTGGACTCGCGAGAAATTGGATCCGCGCTCTTGGGATCGGCCATGTCATCGTGGAAGGCCAGGTAGAGGCTGCTGCAGGCCCCCGCACTCCCCCCGCTGGCACCGATACGCGCTTTATTGAGATTCCACTCAGCGGCCTTGCTGCGCACAAATTGCAGCGCCCGCGCCGCATCCTCCAGGGGCCACTGGACGGGCGGCATCACGCCCTCGAGGTGCGCCTGTATCGAATAACGGTAGTTGATGGATACCACCGAAATGCCTGCGGCCAGATATTCCCGGAGATCCGGGGGATTGGCTTTGTCGCCGTTAACCCATCCTCCCCCGTGGATGAAAAAAAGCACGGGGGTTGGTCTGTCGGATTCCGCCCTGTAGAAATCCAGGACCTGTCGCTCGTGGCTTCCGTAGGCCACGCTCCCACACGTTGGTTCAATTTTGGGCTTTGGCACCGCATCGGCGCCGTTAGCGGGAAATACAGTTTGAAGGCTGACGCTCAGAGCAATCGCAACGATGTGGGAAAGACGGTTCATGGGGGGTGGGGATTCGGGGGGGACGCAAAGAGGGCAACCGGTGCACTTCCCGGTAAGCCCGCTGCGACACCTAGTCGATTCACTCCGCCGGCACAACCACGCGGTTCCCTCCAGCGCTCCGATCCGCCCGTCCTCGGAAAACGAGCCAATTCAATGACTCCCAAAAGAGGGCCCATGGAAAAACCTCCACCACGCTACCCGGTTCGCTCGTGACAAAAGGCACCCCGCTCCGCGATCACTCCAGCCCGCCGAGCATTAAAACAAGTACGGAAAGTCCCCCTTTTTGAAACAGGGAACGCGGTTTCATGTGCCGTCCCGCTCAATCCCATGTTCCCTCCAAAGCCCTCCGCTTTGCGCTGCGTGCGCCGGACATCAAGGAAGCGCGCTGAGGAAAACTTTATCGCGCCTTTGGCGCGGAGCTTTCAGTTCCGGGGGAATGCTTTTCCGCACCCGTGCCGGAGTCCTTGCTCACGCAGGCGGGATCCGCTTTGACAGGCAAAGTTGCATTCCAATCACGGACT
>JBILWF010000659.1:0-2543 GCA_044370075.1 Chthoniobacteraceae bacterium
GGAACTGCTGAATACCGGCGTGCTGCAAAAGCAAACCGACCGTCTGTTGGAGGATCCGCGCTGCGCCGGTTTTGTCCGGCCGTTTCTGCACCAGTGGTTGAACATGGACCGGCTGGACTTTTTCCGATTCAACAGCAAGCGATACCCGTTTTTCGACACGGCCGCGAAGGAAACCGCACGCATGGAGGTTTTCGAAACGTTCGCGTACCTGCTGCGTGAGAACCGCAGTGTGCGCGAACTGCTCAAAGCCGATCATGCGGTGGTGAACGGCCTGCTCGCCGTGTATTACGGGCTGGAAGGGGTGCGCGGGGATGCCTTCGTGCCGGTAAAGCTTCCGGAAGGTTCGCCGCGCGGGGGCTTTCTGGGCATGGCGGCGGTGCATGCGATGGGCAGCAACGGCGAGCAAACCAGTCCCGTGGAGCGGGGAGCGTGGGTGTTGCGCAAACTCCTTCACGAGCCGCCGCCGCCCGCTCCCGCAAACGTACCCCAGTTGACGCGTTTGGAGGACAAACTGCTCACCACCCGGGAGCGTCTTTCGCTGCACCAGGAACAGCCGCAGTGCGCGAGCTGCCACCGGCGAATCGATCCAATCGGATTCGGTTTGGAAAACTTCGATACCGCGGGCCAGTGGCGCAGCGAGGATTCCTATGAACGCCCGCAACTCGGCAGGAAAACGTGGACGATTGACCCCGCAGGCGCCTTCCACAAAGGCGCGTCCTTCGCATCGTACCAGCAACTGCGCGACCTGATTCACGAGCGCTCCGAGGACTTCGCGCGCGGACTCTGCACGGCCCTCGTGGAGTACGCGCTCGGCCATCCGGCGGGATTCAGCGACGAGAGGCTCATCGAGCACATGGTCGCCGAGTCCAAAACGCACGGCTACGCGATCCGTTCGATCCTGCACACGCTGGTACACAGTCGCGAGTTCCAGACCAAATAAAGTCACCCTTCTCCCCCATGCACACACGCCGTCACTTTTTGCGCTCGAGCACGGGTCTGATTGCCCTGCCGTTTCTTGAATCACTGGGTTTCCGCCGATTCGCTTCGGCCGCCCCTGCTGAAGCGCCGCCCAAGCGCATGGTTTTTCTTGGGATCGGTTTTGGCGTCACCAAGGAAACATGGTTTCCGGATGTAAACCAAACCGGCCCGCAATACACCCTTCCGCCCGGGCTTGCCCCGCTCGCGCGGCATCAACAGGACTTCACCCTGATCCAAGGACTCGCAAACCGGTACTCGGAAGATGCGCACGGAGGCAGCACCTACTGGCTTACCGGCGCGAACGCACACGAGGGCGGCGCGTCGGCCTACAACAGCATATCGGCGGATCAGGTGGCGGCGGCGGCCTTTGGCAAAAACACGCGGTATGCCTCGCTCCAGCTCAACGGCAGCGACAAGGATTTGTCCGGGCCGGGCCACGGCCGCGGGCTTTCTCTGGCGTGGGATCACCGCGGCAAACCCATTGCGGGGATGAATTCGCCGCTTGCGGTATTTCACCGGCTTTTCTCTGCGGAAAAGGTTTCCCTGGAGGAGCTGCGCGCGCGCATGACGCAAAAGCGCAGCCTACTCGATGCGGTACGGGTGGAGGCTGAGGATTTGCAGCGCGGGCTCGCAAAGAATGATGTAGAAAAACTCGAGGAATACTTTCAGGGCCTGCGCGAGATTGAGCAACGCATCGCCCGGGACGAGCAGTGGCAGTCGGTGCCCAAACCCAAAGCCCCGCTACCCCAACCGGCGGAAGGCCGCTCCGGTGTAGAGGAAATCCAGCTCATGTACGATCTGATGGTTGCCGCTCTGCAAACCGACAGCACCCGGGTGCTGACCTATCGTCTGCCGATTACCAACCTGCTCACGGGCCTCGGCATCAAAGTGGCCGCGCACGACATGAGCCACTACAGCCCCGGGGAGCGGATGGAGGCTTCGCAAAAGCGGGATGTGACCCACAGCACGCTGCTGGCGGTGTTCCTCGACAAACTCAAGGCGGTGCGAGAGACGGACGGCTCCCGGCTTTTCGACCACAGTACCGTGGTATTTGGCAGCAATCTCAGCCACGTGCACAATCTTACCAACTGTCCCACGTTGATCGCTGGTGGCGGGTCTGGCATCCGGCTCGGCCGGCATCTGGTGGCATCCCGGGACACCCCGCTGTGCAATGTCTGGCTCACGCTGCTGCGCGGCAGTGGCGTTTCCGTGGAACGACACGGCGACAGCTCAGGGGAGTTCAAGCCGCTGATCGGGTAGCAGGTTTTGATCGCCAACAAGCCAGAGTTTGAGCGCTTGGGATGCTGCACTCCCCCGTCGCGATTCCCGGCATCACACTCCGTTTTAAAAACAACACCAACCCGGCCCGCGCACAAGGGGTGCCCTTCGCGCAAACCAAAGGCACGTGACAATTCCCCGACGAATCAATGGTTTCTTGCCCGGGATGTCCGCCGATCCCTAGAGTGGGAGCATGTCGAGCATCGCGTCGGCTCCATTTTCAAGCGCCCGGGCATCTGATCTTCTGGAAAAGTACAAGCGTGCTTACCGGTGGATGCTTCTGGCTC
>JBILWF010000672.1:0-2543 GCA_044370075.1 Chthoniobacteraceae bacterium
TTCCACCGGCGCTCAACTCCGCTCGGTACACACCCGCATCAGCCAGCGTCGCGCTGCCTATGCCCAGCACCCCGGTGGTTGCTCCGCTCAACACACTCCCGTTCCGGTACCACTGGTACCCCACCGGTACAGCTCCCGCGCTTCCCGCCACACTCAACGCGGCACTGCCCCCGTACACCACCGTGCGGTCCCCCGGTTGCTCTGTCACCGCCAGCACATCCAACCTCACAGTTCCAGACGCCGTCACCCCAGACGGATTGCCCACCTCCACCCAGTACGCTCCCGACATTTCCGGCTGCGCATTTCCCACACCAAACGTCGCGCTCGTCCCGCCCGCCAGCAACACCCCGTCGCGCTTCCATTGATACGACAGCGTGCCCGCTCCCGTCGCACTCACGCTCCACGCCACATTCACCCCCTGCGCCACAACAAGCGAGCCAGGCACCACAGCACCCACAAGCGGCGCGGACGCCACAACCACAGGCACCATCGCACTTTCCACACTCACCGTTCCGGACCCCACCGTTCCAGCACTCAACACCACATTGTAACTGCCTGCGTCCACCAACTGCGCCGGCCCAAACAAAAGCACAGACTGCGTAGCCCCGGGCACATCCACACCGTTCTTCCTCCACTGGTACGCCACAGGCAACGTCCCCGCGCTTCCCCCCACGGCAAGCGCTCCACTCCCGCCTACAAACAAACTCATCCCAACGGGCTGCGCCGTGATTCGCAGCATCTCAATCCGGGACGCACTCGAGGAAACCGTCCCGCCTTCGTTAAACGCCTCCAACACGTAGTCGCCCACATCCGCAATCCCCACTCCACTCAGCGTCAACTGCGCTCCGCTCGCTCCCGCGATCACAACCCCGTCTTTCTTCCACCGGTAACCCAGCGTCGCAACCCCGTTCACGTTCCCGCTAATTAATGCGCTTTCTCCCGGCAACCGCACCTGCACAAGCGGACTCACGCTCTCGATCACGGGCACGGGCACACTCACCGTGACCACCGCCGTGCCGCTCGAAACCACGGTTCCACCGGCGCTCAACTCCGCTCGGTACACACCCGCATCAGCCAGCGTCGCGCTGCCTATGCCCAGCACCCCGGTGGTTGCTCCGCTCAACACACTCCCGTTCCGGTACCACTGGTACCCCACCGGCACAGCTCCCGCGCTTCCCGCCACACTCAACGCACCACTGCCCCCGTACACCACCGTGCGGTCCCCCGGTTGCTGCGTGATTTCAAGGACGTCAACGCGCACGGGAACCGTTTGCAGACTGCCGCTTTCGTTGCTCACCAGCACGCTGTACTCGGCGGAATCAGCGGCGCTCAAGGTGGCAAGCTCCAGCACCCGCTGGGTGCCACCGACAAGATCCTGTCCCGCTTTTTTCCATTGGTAAGTGACCTCGCCCAAAACCACCGTCGTGAGCTCCAAGGCAAGACTGCCCCCGGCAACGCCCACGACCGATCCCGAAGGCGCGGTCTGCAGATCCATCGGAGGCGGTACGCTCACGACAACCACCGCGGGGGCGCTGGTTTCCACCCAGGTTCCCGCAGTGACGACCACGTGATAGGTGCCCGCATCGCTTGTTTTTGCGCTACCCATGGACAACAGCGCGCTGGTTCCCCCTGCAATCGGAACCCCGTCACGGTACCAACGGTAGTCGATGGGCAGGGAGGAATACGCCACCACGCTGAGACTTCCAGCACTGCCCCACAGCAACTGCATGCCCTGCGGTTGACCTGCAATGCTTACGCGATTGTAGGGCAGCAGGCTCACCGAGACGTCATTTGAATTCCACACCAGGCTGGCCTGATACGTACCCACCAAGACCGTTCCCAAGGACAAACCGGATGCGGGGGCCGGCCCTGTGGTGGTAAGCAGCGGGAAGGTCCCTACCGCCGGCACGCTGGCGCCGGTTTCCAGGCTGAGCCGGATTTCGTTGCTCCCGCTCAGCGACACAGCGCCGGAGATGTTTAGCCGGTCCGTTTGCATCCCCGACCCGAGTCGGAAATTAAGAACGGCCCCCCCGGTGGCTACGAGGCCTCCGAGCGTTAGCGAGCCGGAGGTCGTTAGGGCTCCGGGAATTAGGGCAGCCCCGCTGGAGAGCGTGAGGGTTTGGGGCGCCCAACCGCCGGCGACCAGCGACGCGCCCGACGCCACGCGAATGCCGCTTCCCGCGAGGCTTCCCAATAACACCAAAGTGCCGGCGGCGACCTCCGTGGCTCCCGCGTAGTTCTGCGAACCGGAGAGGGTGAGGATTCCAGGGCCGAGCTTGCGCAGGCCGCCGCCTCCGGAAACGCCCCCTGCAAATTCCACTGCATTGGCCCCCACATCCACCAGTGCCATACTGTCGGCACTTGAATTGATTCGGTTGCTAAGGTCAGCGGTGACACCCGGGCCATAGAGCAACGTGCCGCCGGAAAAAGTGATGGCGCCGCTGCTGCCCAGCGCGGAGGAAGTGTCGATGCGCACGGTGCCGGCGCGCAGCAGGAGCGATCCGGTGAAAAGCGGGCTCAACGCCGAAAGGACCGTGGTGGCG
>JBILWF010000242.1:0-5051 GCA_044370075.1 Chthoniobacteraceae bacterium
AGCCACTTTGAGGTTCTCGGGTGAAAACCGTTTTCCGGGTCTTTCGCTACCTGCGCCGCTATCCCGGCTGGGCGGCGGGTACGCTCGGATGCGCTTTGCTTTCCACTGCGCTGGTGATCGTCTTTCCCAAGGCGACTCAGCTCATCGTTGACGAAGTGCGCGCGGGGCGGGGAGAGCGCTTGTGGACGCTGGTGGGCTTTTGCCTTGCCGCTTTCATCGCACGGGACGCGCTCAATGCCGTGCGCATTTTGTGCAACAACACTTTCGAGCAGAAGGTGATCTTTGACCTGCGCAGCGACCTCTATGCGCACATCCAGCAACTCCCGCTTCGCTGGTTTGATGAGCGATCCACGGGCGATCTCATGACCCGAATCATGGAGGATGTAAACTCGGTGGAGCGCGTTCTCATCGACGGCATTGAGCAGGGTGCTGTGGCGTTGCTTCAGGTTTTTATTGTCACGGGCATGCTGTTTTCCTACCACCCCAGGCTTGCGGCCCTCGCACTCGCCCCGGTGCCCCTGCTGGCCGGGGGAGCCCTGTGGTACACACTCACCGCGCGGGGCCGTTACCGCGGCCAGCGCCAGGCTTCCTCGGCTATCAACGGGCTCCTGCACGATAACCTCGCCGGCATCCGGCAGATCAAGACGTACGTGCGCGAGAACGAGCAGCATGCCCGCTTCAACGAGGCCAGTTCCATGCTGCAGCAGTCCACCCTGCGCGTCATGCGCGTCTGGGCAGTCTACAACCCTTCCATGTCCCTGCTGGCGTCCCTCGGAATGACCCTGGTGGTGGCTTTCGGCGCGCGCGCCGTGCTGGCGCACGAGCTGAGCGTGGGAGAGTTGACCGGCTTTCTACTGCTGGCCGGCTTTTTGTACGATCCCATTGGCCGGTTGCACCAGCTCAACCAAATCCTCCAGGCTGGGCGCGCCGCGGCCGAGCGGGTTTTTGAGATCCTCGACACTCCGGTTGAGGTTTCCTGCGGCATCCCTGCAGCGGCGGAGGTTCCCGCCTCCTTGGTGACCATTCGAGGGGACATTGTCTTTCAGAAAATTTCCTTTGCCTACCGGTCCGACATTCCGGTGTTGCGCGAAATCAGCTTGCACGCGCTACCCGGACAGACAGTTGCCCTGGTTGGCGAAACCGGCGCGGGAAAATCCACCCTGTTGCACATGCTCACGCGCTTTTACGAATTCGATGCCGGCGATATTTTGCTCGACGGGCGTTCCATTCGGGAGATGCCGCGCGGCTTGCTGCGCAATGCGATCGGCGTGGTCACCCAGGAGAGTTTTCTTTTCAACGGGACCCTGCGACAAAACCTCCTGCTGGGTTGTCCCGGTGCGGGCGATCCGGAGCTCTGGAGCGCGTTGCGGAGTGCTAACGCGGAGGCCTTTGTAAATCGCCTCCCCGAGGGGCTCGATTCGGTGGTTGGCGAAAGGGGCGTTAAACTTTCCGTTGGCGAGAAACAGAGGGTCTCCATTGCGCGCGTTCTGTTGAAGAATCCTCCGGTGCTCATTCTCGATGAGGCTACTGCCAGTGTGGATACCGAAACGGAGCGCCTGATTCAGGAGGCGCTTGAGAATTTGATTCGCGACAGGACTTGTTTCGTCATTGCCCACCGTCTCTCGACAGTTCGCAACGCCGATCAAATTCTCGTGATGGAGCGCGGGCGCATTGTCGAGCGCGGCAATCATCGTGAACTGCTTTCACTGGAAGGAATTTACGCGCGGTTGTGCCGAAACAGTGAACTGCGCTGAATTCCGCACCATGGAGGCCTTTGATCTCGTTGTCGTAGGGGGTGGTGCGGGAGGGTTTTTCGGGGCCATCACGGCAGCCGAGTCACGCCCCGGTTTGAAGGTGCTGCTTCTTGAGCGTGCGGCACAACCTCTGGCAAAAGTGCGCATTTCCGGCGGCGGTCGGTGCAATGTCACGCACGCCTGCTTTGAGCCGCGTCCCCTCGCCGCGCGTTATCCGCGCGGAGGCCGGGCACTGCTTGGGGCGTTTGCCCGATTTCAACCCGCCGATACGGTGTCCTGGTTTGATCAACGGGGGGTTCGGTTGAAGACCGAATCCGATGGACGGATGTTTCCTACCACGGATCAGTCAGGGACGATTGTGGAGTGCCTGCTACGTTCTGCCTCCAAGGCGGGAGTTAGCCTTCGGACGCGATGCGGTGCGGACTCCCTTGAAAGGGCGGAGGATGGGCTGTGGAAAGTGGCGTTGAGTGACGGGCAGGCGGTTCGCGCACAACGCGTGCTTGTTGCCACGGGCGGTTGCCGCTCCGGGAATCTTCCGGCGATTTTGACGGCGCTCGGACACACGATTCAAAAGCCGGTTCCCTCGTTGTTTACCTTTCATGTCGAGGCACCGTGGGTCCGCGCTCTTGCGGGACTTGCGTTGGAGGCGGAGATTTTCGTTCCTGGAGGCAGCCTGCGCGAGCGCGGGCCCGTTCTCTTCACACACTGGGGGCTGAGCGGTCCCGCCATTCTTCGATTGTCGGCGTGGGGCGCACGCGACCTAGAGTCGGTGAATTACGGGTTTCCCCTCCATGTGAATTGGTTGCCCCAAGCAACTCTTGAGACGTTGCAGGGGGAGTTTATACGGTTGCGCACCCAGCATCCCGGCAAAGGCGTTCCGAATATTGCGCCCGAGGGAGTTCCGGCGCGTCTTTGGGAGGCGCTGTGTGGTGAATCGGGGATTCCCGACTCGATCCGCTGGAACCAGCTTACGCGCCTGGGTGCAGACGCCTTGTCAAGGCGCGTCTTGCGGACTGAACTCGCGGTTTCGGGAAAGAGTCTTCACAAGGACGAGTTTGTTACCTGTGGGGGTGTCCACCTTCCGGAGATTAATTTGAGGACGATGGAGAGTCGCATAACACCGGGGCTGCATTTCGCAGGGGAGGTGTTGGATATCGATGGCATTACCGGGGGATTTAATTTTCAGGCGGCGTGGACAACCGGATGGCTTGCGGGTCGAGCCATCGCTGACTGCGAGTAAGTCCGGAAGCGGCGGGTGCACGGCAGCCCCGCCGTGACGGCATTTGTAAAGGAAAAATCACGTTTTCATCGCCCGTTGAACTGCACCCGAGGCCCAAGGCATCACGAAGAGGTTTTCAGAGCCCAGCGACTGAATGCGTCGGCATAAACGGGGGAGAGACGCTTTTCATGGAACGCGGCGCGCTTTTTGGACAGGCTTTCCGGGCACGCTAAGACCGGAGTTCCATGCATATCCCCGCCTTTCTAGTCCGCCCGTTGCTTGTTTTTTTAGTGCTTGGTGTCTTCTTTCACTTGCTCGAACGATTTTTCGGGTGCCGCCCGCAGGCGCGATTCTTTCGCAGGGGATGGATGTCGGACGCCCTGTATCTGATTTCGGCTCCTGTGGTTAAAGTTTTTGTAAAGGCTTCCGTGGTGGTGCCCGCTCTTCTTTTGACAGCCGTGGGTGTTGCCTCCCCCGAAAACTTCCGATCCGAGTTGTACGCCGGTTTTGGTCCTTTGAGCAGGCAGCCCCTTTGGATTCAAACTCTGGAGATTTATCTTCTCGTCGATTTGAGCGGGTACTGGATTCACCGGTTCTTTCACGCGCGGACCTTGTGGCCCTTTCACGCAGTCCATCACAGCTCCGAGGAACTCGACTGGCTGGCGAGTTTACGGGTGCATCCTTTCAACGAGCTCACGAACCGAGTTGCCCAGGTGACCCCCGTGCTTTTGTTGGGCTTGAATCCTGTAATTACCCTGGCAAGTGCGCCGTTTCTAACCCTGTATGCAATCGGACTTCACGCGAACTTCAATTGGGATTTCGGTCCCCTGCGCGCTGTGCTACCTTCGCCCGTTTTTCATCGATGGCACCATTCCCGCAGTGCGGAGGCCATGGATAAGAACTTCGCGGGGCTCCTCCCTCTTTGGGATGTCCTGTTCGGAACCTACTATATGCCCCGGGACCGGTTCCCGGATGATTTCGGTACTCACGAATCGGTGCCGCAGAATTTCTGGGCTCAGATGGTGTATCCAGTCCGTGCGATGCGTTCTGCGGAGGCGCCGCGTTCCAGCGCAGCAGCCCCGTGAAACGGTCGGAATACCGGCGTCCCCGTTTCCCCGTTTTTGCGTTTAGGGAACCTGTGCGGTCAGTTGGCGAAGCGCCGTCTCCATGATGGAGAAGGGTATCTTTCGCTGTTCAAGGCGCCGTGTGAGACCGGAATCCGGATCTAACAGCGCCCGAAAGACGGCGAGTTTCTCTTCTGTGAGTCGGGGCATCCCCCGGCGCGACGGTTTCGGTTCGTCACAGCAGAGGTGTCGCAGTGTTTCAAAGGTGGTGCGGTCCATCAAAAAGGACTCGGCATGGGGCATTACGCCGCGCAGTTGATCAAGAATGGAAAAATCGTGTGTGTCGATTTCGCCCCGGTAATTAATATGGCAGCGCCTCACCATTTGGCGCTTAAAGCGCATGAAGCGTGCGGCTCAGCGCGTCTCAAGATGCTTGCAGAGCGGGATTTTCTTCCTGTAGTTCTCACGATGGAGAGGGGGGTGAATCCGTGCTAGGTAGGTTTTTGCTTGAGGTGCCGAAGTTGGGCGCTTCCGAATTTCGGGGACACGTTTTGGGAGATGCGTTCCGTCCAAAGGGGTAATTGCTGTTTAGTGCAACCTTATGGAGCCCCGCACGGATTTAGTGCGGTGGGGACACTCCAGCAGCTGACCGGCGGTTTTTAAAGGTTGTCGCGCGCCGCGTTATTCCCGGCGGCAACCCGGCGTCCCGCTTGGCTGGTTTTCCCAGCGTAATTTCTGCCGCGTGCTCCGCAGTCGCGGGAATCGAACAGGGTATCCACGTTGCGTCCCATGTTGACGATTCAAGGCCCCTTATTCTGGATGCCAGAGAGTGTCGTGGCTCCCGATATGTCCCCCTCTGGCACTTGCTTCTGGTTTGCCGGAACCTGGAGAGCTGGAACTAGCGAGCTGTTAGAAGGAAAAAACTTCCCCGGTACACTGCTGCTCATTCGAGGGGTGCCATGATGGCGACGATGCCCGCGTGCCGAACACGCGTGCGCAGCCGAACAACCCGGT
>JBILWF010000476.1:0-3328 GCA_044370075.1 Chthoniobacteraceae bacterium
GCGGCGTTAGGATTTCACTTGGATCTTCCAAAAAGCCGATGCTCAAAATTTGCATCTTACGTCCATGCATTCCACACGGGCTCTGCATAGCGTAACTTATCGTTGAGAACATCGGAGATGCCGAGCTTCTCTGCCGCCGGAAAGGTCGCCGGAACATCAGCCGCAAAAACTGAAAGCACTGCGTTCTCGGTCTTTTTTGATGCCCGATATTATTTCTTATCCCTTTCACGGGTGGAGGAGGCAAAGCCAGAATGGATCGTTTCGCAGCGCTCGTTACTTCCGCGCTTCGGATGCCATGGCGTCGATCTGACTCATGGTGAAACGAAGGCTGACAATCGAGGGTTTCTCGCCCGCGGCGAGAACGCCGTAGGTTGTGGCGACAAGGGTGCCGTCGGCCAGTTGATGCAGGCCGGGGTATCCGGTGTCTCCGAGCCAGGGCAGCAGGCGGAGTGCGTATTGGCCCGGTCTTGAGCTCTTCACGAAATTGCGGAGCGCTATCGCGGAAAACAAAGAGAAGGCGTCCGTCGGGAAGTTGCACATGTTGATGACGGTCTCCGCTGAGTCCCCATGGCGTGTCCACGGGTTGGGTCCACGTCTTGCCCTCATCCTGGCTGAACATCACAAGGCTTGTGCCGCTGCGCCAGTTTTCACGCATCACACAGCACAACTCTTCACCGTCGGGCGAGCGGAAGACATAGGGTTCGCATGGCTTCTTCCGCTTCATGGTTTCGCCGTCAAAGACCACAGTGGGTTCGCTCCAAGTGAGTCCGCCGTCTCGCGTGATGCTCTGTAAAATCTGGTAGTGATCATCGTTGTACGGGCTTTTGAATCGGTGAAACTGACCGAGGTGGCTGCCGTCTTTGAGGCGCAGGATACTGGTGAAAGCCATAACGCAGCGCCACGGGCTGTCCTGTTTAAATGCACCCAAAGGCGGCATTTCCCTCCACGTGACTCCTGCGTCTTCACTCACGATGCGTGGCATGAAGCCTTGTTGGCGGCCCGGAATCTCGCGCACGTCCGGCGACGTTTTGTCTAGCGTTCGATGGGCAAACACCCAAATGCGCTCCCTTCCCAGCGGGTCGGTAAGGCGGTAGATGCTCGGCGCGTTGTTAAAGTTCCAGTAGTTGAGGGGCAGGGAGTCGTCCAGTCGCGTCCATTTAATGCCTCCGTCGTCGCTGCGCGCCATGGGCCCCGCGTGTCCGCCATGAAAGTATGTCCACACGGCAAAGAGCGTGCGCCCGTCGGCCAGCATTGCGGTGGTTGGATGCGCCCAGTAGCCGTCGGGCGAATGCTTGCCATCCTCCTTGATGCCCTGTGCAAGGACCGTGCGCTCGGCTTTCTCCGCCAAATCAATGCGGGGCAGGTTGTTTAGATGCGCGGCCCAGAGCGCCCTTTGCTCCGCACCCGCATTTTTCGCATTACGTTCCCAATCCACGGGTACGACATCGGTGCGCAGCGTCTCGGCTTTGTTGTCTTTCTCAACATCGCCGGTGATGCCAAGTGACTCGATCCACAGGACGCCGCCCCAGGGACGGAGGCCAAGCGAGTGAATCTCTGGAACCTGTCCCCGAGTCTCGATAATCGCCTCGCCATCAATGCGGATGGAAAACAACGACGGCAGGCGTTGAATCTCCAAATCAAACACTTTTCCCTCGAGGACCGCCGCCGGTGCAACGCGCTGAAGCTTCACTCCCTTGAAGCGCGCGGAGTGAAAAAACATTTTTCCGGTAGATCCGCTGAAACCGAACATTTCCCGCTCGTCGATCACGACCGCTGCAGCCGATTTTTCAGCCCGCTCGATGCGCATGCGTGCCTTGAGGACGAAGGAGGAGCCCAGCTTTGCGTCGATAGCAAATGTCCTCCGGGGATCGCGTATTTCCACGGCGCCGTTTTTGCTCGGATAAGCGTGTCCCGGCTCAGGGTGCACAAGGTGGATGACTTTGCCCTGACTCACTATGTCCAGCGAAGCAGCGTGCATGCTTCCAAAAGGGGCGAGTATCAGGAAGACGAGGAAGATTCCGCGGCGCGATTTCAAAATGTTCATGGACGCCTATGGGGGAGATCAGCGGCCTCACGGTTGTGGCCCGGGAGGCAGGGATTTGATCCACGCTAGGTTCAAGGTGTAGTGGTTCTGACTGGTGATGAGTTGGATGTTTCCATCCCGGGTTTGGGTGACGGCAAGGTAACCTCCGCTTTCCGCGGATGTTTCGCTGATGACCCACCCGGGGCCCGGCCGTCTTGCTCCGCCTGGAGTGACCAGCCTGCGGTCGGGCCATGTCTTGCCGTCGTCGTAGCTGGCGGCGGCGAAGAGTCCATATCCGGTAAATTCACCGCCGAGGGATTTGAACATGAGCCCTTTTCGTTCCTTGGGCGGCGTGCGTGCCTCGTCGGTAAACGAGCAAAGCACCAGGGCGCCGCTCTGCAGCCGTATCATGGCGGGTCTCTGAGTGTTGCTCACCACGGGAAACTCGCTGATGTCCCACTGCCAAGTCTCACCCAAATCGTTGGAGTAGCTCACAGGCATCCGGAATTGAAAACGTTCTTGGTCCCGAGAGCCGGCGCTGAGCCGAGAAAACGCCATCAGTCGTCCGTCGCCAAGCTGCACCACGGGAGAATGGATTCCGGCAATGAACGGCCCCTTGCCCCCGGGCAGGATTTCGTCGCCACCGCGCCGGGGACGTCCGGTTTCCCTCCAGGTTTTACCGTTGTCCCTGCTGATCGAAAGCCCCGCAGCGTCGAAAGGGATGGCAAGTGCTCCCTCCCGGGTTCGGATCGGGTTGCTCGCGGATTCGCCGTGGGCGCGCATGACCTCTGCCTTGGTCCACGTGACTCCGTTGTCGACCGAGCGGCGCAGGATAATATCGCCGTGCCGGCGAGCCTCCACGATGTGGAAGATGGTTTTATCACCGTCCCACCATACTTTTGGGGCATGGTCGTTTACATCCATGGCGTCCCAGAATGGTGACGCCGGGTCCCACTCCACAGAACCCAGACGCAGTCTGGACGCCGCATTGGCCGTTGTTAAATCGGTTTCGCCCAATGTGGAAAACCAAACCGCCAGCAGGTCACCGTTCGGGCATTCTGTAATTGAGGGACTGTGGTTCTGGCTCCAGTAAACCGGACCGACGGCTCCCTCTGGAATGCGCACGAAAGGAATTGGCCCCGCAAATACGGGATCGCCTGCCGGCACTTGTGTCGGAGTGTGCGGAGTCTGGCTTACGTTTTGAGAAACCGGAGGAAGGACCGCGGGGGTCCGGTTCCCTTTGGGTAATTCACCTTGTACGACGCGGAATCCGATCCGCGGACTTGGCGAGTTCTGAACCCACGA
>JBILWF010000662.1:0-2528 GCA_044370075.1 Chthoniobacteraceae bacterium
GCGTGGTGATTCTTACTCCCGGGCCTTACAACGAGACGTATTTTGAGCAGGCGTATCTGGCCCGGTACCTGGGGTACACGCTGGTGGAGGGCCAGGATTTGACGGTGCAGGGGGGGCGGGTTTTTCTCAAAACCCTCAGCGGATTGGAGCCGGTGGACGTGATAATACGCCGTGTGGACGACGGGTTTTGTGACCCGCTGGAGTTGCGCAACGATTCGATTTTGGGAGTGCCGGGGCTGGTGGAGGCGATGCGCTCGGGGGCTGTTCAGGTGGCAAACACGCTGGGGTCTGGAATTTTGCAGAGTCCCGCTTTCAAGGGATTTTTGCCTGGTCTTTGCCGGCGGGTTCTGGGGCAGGAACTGCGCATTCCCTCGGTGGCGACGTGGTGGTGCGGGCAGGCGGATGCGTGCCGGTATGTGATGGCGCATCGCGAGGAGTTGGTGTTGCGGCCCGTGTTTGGGGGGATGCCCGGGTGGGAAAAGTGGGATCCGGTCCGTGTGCGTGAGGCGGTGGAATTTGCGCCTCACCGGTGGGTTGGGCAGGAGCGTGTGCAGCTCTCGCGGGTGCCGTGTTGGGAGGCGGAGGGGTGGGTGGAAAAGCCGATGGTGCTGCGGGTGTACTTGTGTGCCACGCGCGGCGGCTACGTGGTGCTTCCCGGGGGGCTTGTACGCACTGGGGCCGGCGCGGCTCAATCGGGGGTTTCCATGCAGGAGGGGGGGGCTAGCAAGGATGTGTGGGTGTTGGGCGAGGCACCTGTGGAGGAGGTCACCTTGTTGCAAAGCTCGGATGCGCCCGTGGATTTGCGCCGCGTGGGGAACAACCTTCCGAGCCGGCTGGCGGACAATTTCTTCTGGCTGGGGCGTTACGCGGAGCGCCTGGATGCTGCGGCGCGCACGCTGCGTGCCACCCTGCTGCGTTTCAGTCCCGAGAGTGGCGGCAGCGGGGCGGGCTTGTTGACTCCCCTTCTTCGAACGCTCGAATTTCAGGAACAGATTCCTTTTCGGGAGCGCGGGGCGGTGGTTCCCGCGGAGGCGCTGGAGCAGGATTTTGCGGAGGCGATTTGGGGGGCGCAGCGCGGGGGCAGTTTGCGGGCGTTGTCGCAAAAGCTCGTGCATCTCGCGATGCTGGTGCGCGATCGCACCAGCAACGATTTGTGGCGTGCGCTGAGCGGTTTGGAGGCGGCTGTTCAGGAACCGCAACCGTGGGCGGTGGGGGAGGCGATCGGCGTTTTAAACCGGGCCTTGATGCTGGCGGCCAGTTTCAAGGGCATTGCGCAGGAGAACATGACCCGCTCCCAGGGCTGGCGCTTTATGGACATTGGCCAGCGCACGGAACGTGCCCTCGCTTTGAGCGGCTTTTTGCGGCACGCGCTGCTTTCGCCCGAGGCCCGGCATCCGAGTTTGCTAGAAAGCGTTTTGGAGGTGGCCGACAGCACCATCACGTACCGCTCCCGCTACAACCTGCTCCCGCACGCCATGGCTGTGTACGACCTTGTGATTTTGGACGACACCAACCCGCGTTCGGTTTTGTTCCAGCTCAACCAACTGCAGCGCCATTTTGAAAAGCTCCCCGGCCACGGGGTGCATCCGCTTCCGGGCCCGGACGACCGGCTTCTGCTGGAAACCGCCACCCGGGTGCGGTTGCTGGACCCGCGGGAGCTGGGCGAAAAACGCGCGCACTTTGCGGATTCCGAAACGCTGCGCACTCTGGATTTCGTGTTAAAAACCCTGCCGCAGATCTCAGAGATACTGGCCGTTAATTACTTCAGCCACTCGCGCATTTCCTGGATCCACGCGTGAACCCCTGCACCGCCGCCATGGACTACGAAGTGATTCACCGCACCGTGTACGAGTACGGCGAACCGGTCACGGTCTCGCATCACGCAGCGCGTCTGACGCCCCGCGCATTGGCGGGGCAGCATGTGGCCGTCTTTGGCCTTCAGGTGCAGCCCCAGCCCGAGGTGTTGCACGAGCACACGGATTATTTTGGAAATACCCTCATTGTATTCAGCATCCGTGAGCTGCACGGCCGGATGGAAGTGGAGGCGCGCAGCCGGGTCACCGTGCCCTGCCTGACGCCGCCGGTGCCGGCTCTTTCCCCGGTGTGGAGCGAGGTGGCGGCGGCTTTTCGCGATCCGGTGCTGCCGGAAAACGTGGAACCGTATGAATTCTGCCTGGAGTCGCCGATGGTGCGCACCTCCCGGGAACTGGCCGACTGGGCGCGCGAAAGTTTTCTTCCCGGAACTCCGCTGTTGCAGGGGGCACGGGATCTCACGCGGCGACTGTACGCGGAGTTCACCTTTGATCCGAAGGCCACGGACGTGGCTACCCCGCTCGAGGAGGCTTGGAGACAGCGGCGCGGAGTGTGTCAGGATTTTGCGCATATTGCGATCGCCTGCCTGCGGTCGCTCGGGTTGGCTGCGCGGTACGTGAGCGGCTACTTGCGCACGATTCCGCCCCCGGGGAAACCGCGCTTGCAGGGGGCGGACGCTTCCCATGCCTGGGTGGCCGTTTTTTGTCCGCTCAACG
>JBILWF010000661.1:0-2528 GCA_044370075.1 Chthoniobacteraceae bacterium
CGGCGCCAGCCTGCCCGGCCAGCGTATCGTCTCCAGCCTCTCCCGCCAGAGAGCTGGCCGTGGAATTCCCGGTAATGAAGTTGTTGAGCGAATTGCCCGCCCCCAATGTTACGGAACCCAGAAGATCCAGATTCTCCAAATGGCTGCCCAGAGTGTAACGCGTGTTCGCCGCACCGGACAAGGACACGAACACCCTGTCCACACCCTCTCCGGAAGATTCAACCGCCGCATCCAGAAGGTCCGTGAGCCGGTAGATGTCGTCACCCGCGCCGCCGACCATCGTGTCATCGCCAGCTCCGCCCACCAAGGAGTCATTTCCCACCCCGCCCAGAAGCGAATCTGCTCCGTTGCCACCGTTCACCGTATCATTGCCCTCCCCCCCGTTCAGCGTGTCATTGCCATCCGCACCCCACAAAGAATTGCCCAAAATGTTTCCGGTGAAAGCAATCCAGTCGTTGGATGAGGAGCCGGATACCAGTGTTGTCAGCGAGGACAAAGCCACGGGTTCGTTGGAGAGCGTGGCTCCTGTGAGAGCGGCGGAAAGGGAACTGTTCGTGTAAAGGACGTTCGCGGGCATAGGTGGCGGAAGGTAAAAAACTATAACTCGAAAGGAACAATGTCAGGCGCGCTAATTCTCAACGAAAGAACAACTTTTGTTAAATCCAGACGTTATGCACCGGGCAACCGCGAAGGGAGTGCTGCGTCGAGAAAAACAAAACAGGGAGGGATTCGGAGACGGCAGGGTAACGATGGCTCCCGGACATGCAAATTTTTTTTTCCTACTCCACGCCCCCTAGGGAAAAACCCTGATTGCCGGGGACGCCGCACCGTTTTTTGCTGAAATCCGGCACCTCTCCGCCCAGTGCCGCCTTGCGGACCGCCCCCTTCCCTTCCAAAGTACCGGTTCCATATCCCCCCCCGCACCCGTTGGCCCGTCCACCCCGTGAAAGTCCTCGTTACCATCCCCCATTTTTTCAACCCCGCCGGGGGCGGCGCCTACGGGTCAACCGGGCCGGAAACGGACCGGCGCGCGGCCGTCCTGGGGCGCACCCTCACGGGGTTGCACCAGACCTTCGGCCCCCGCCAGGCCTTCCTTCTCTGCCTGGAAAAAGAGTCCCAGCCCGAGACCGGCTGCAATGGAAAGCTGGCCCGCGTCAACCGCCAGGCTGCGGCGCAGGTGGACGTGGTCGTATGCACTGCAGGCAACAAACATCTCCTAGACAAAATACCCCGCCTGCACCCGCTCTTCCGTCACCAACCCCTTGAGTGCGACCCCATGCTCCTCGGCTTCGGCTGCCACCGCATGCTGCGCAGCGCTCTCGGCCGCTACGACTACTACTGCTACCTCGAGGACGACCTCTGGATTCACGACACGCAGTTTTTGCAAAAAGTCAGCTGGTTTAGCGCCCAGTTCGGCGACGAGACCGTCCTTTTTCCGCACCGGTACGAAGTTTCCGGCGTGGAACCCCTGCACAAACTCTACATTGACGGACCGGTTCGGGCGGATTTCACCGCACGCTGGCAGGATGTAGCCGACCGGCGCCTGCTGCGGACGGAACTGATGGGGCAGCCGCTGAATTTTGTGCGCTGGGCCAATCCGCACTCGGGCTGTTTTTTCCTCAACGCCCGCCAGATGGCGCACTGGGTGGCCTCCCCGGAGTTTTCCAGCATCGACTGCAGCTTCGCGGGCCCGCTGGAGAGCGCGGCCTCCCTCGGCATCATGAAACATTTCCGGATCTACAAGCCCGCGGCTGAGAATGCGGGTTTTTTGGAATTACAACACCAGCACGCCCGGTATCTCGGACATTCGCTTCAATTTTCGAGCGCAGCGTCGCAAAAGGGCGGGAACTCCGTACCGTAGACCCGGGAGGTTCCTCCGAGCCGCCCCGCCACCCGCCACCCCACGATGTCAGAGATTAGGGAATCCTCCGTTGATTTTGCCGAGCTCGGCCAGTACCGGCTGGGCTGGTTGCTCCAGCGCGCCCGGTTGCTGGGGGAGGCAAGCCGCTCCGAGACGCCCGCCCCAGAGGCGGTGGACGAAGCGTGGACGGCCTTCTGCAAACGAAACCACTTTGACCCCCAAAAACCGGGGTCCGTCCCCCGGGAATACTTCGGATGCCCCGCGGATGCACTCCGCGGAGCGGTGGAACGGGATGTGCGCCTTCAGATGTGGAAGGAAGCCACCTTCGGATTTCAAGCGGAGGAACGCTTTCACCAACGCAAGCCTGCGCTGGACCGGGTGGTGTACTCGCTATTACGGGTGCAGGAAGCGGGGCTCGCGCGGGAACTGTGGTTCCGGCTTCGGGAGGGGGAGGCAACTTTTGCCGACCTGGCACCCCGGTACGCCTCGGGCAACGAGGTGTACACCGGGGGCATCGTGGGCCCGGTGGCATACGGGTCGATGCACCCGGGGCTGGCCAACGCCCTGCGGGTGGCCACCGCAGGGGAGGTGCTCAAGCCGTTTGCTGTGGCGGAATGGCATCTGGTGGCGCGCGTAGAACACCACCTGCCTGCCGTGTTTGAGGAGT
>JBILWF010000660.1:0-2528 GCA_044370075.1 Chthoniobacteraceae bacterium
CTGGAAATCCGCGGCACGTCCCGCGTTGCTGAAGTCCACGGCAGCGGCCATGCGGCCGGCATTGCGCGAGCTCGCCCAACATTTGGACGCGGCCCGCAACGTGGATCCGGCAAAACTGGACGATGCAAAAGACCGCGCCGCCGCTTGGAAGAAAGCGCTCCTTGCTGCGCAGAAAACCCCTGAAGACCCGCTCCATCCCCTCGCCGAGGCACTGCTTCTTCCGGCGGCAACACCGCCACAAAAGACGCAATCAGTCCTTGCGCGGTCTCTCTCGAAGTCCCGCCAACAAGCCCCTGACTTCTCCGGATGGCGCGTACTTGCCGACTTTAGCACCGCTCACCCCAGGGAGTGGATGCAGGACGGCTTCGCGTTCGGCGCGGGGCCCGCGCGCTTGGGCGAGCCCACGCTCGGAACTTCCGCAGAGCGGCCAATTACCGGTCTGCTCACACTTACTTCGGCGCGCCGTGAACCGGTGTTTTTTGAGATACTGGCCAAAGGAGCGCCCAGTGAGGGAGCGCTCAAGGCTGTGCAGGCCAGTGGACAAATGCTGCGTACTGCCGAGTTTACCGTCCAAAGCGGACATCTGCTGTATCTCCTGCGGGGAGGCGCCAAGGTCTTCACCCCTATAAACTCCCACCACTTTGTACAGGGCCCGCTGCACGGAAAAACAGTGCTCCCCGTGAAGGCGACGGACCAGTGGCAGTGGGTTGCACACAACCTGTCGGCATACTCGGGGCTCCGCACGCACGTTGAATTTGCCCCGGATGGAAACGGCGAGCTCGAAATCGCGCTCGTGCTCGAAGCGGAGGGTTCCGCGGAAGCTGCCCCGCCGCCGGCCCCTGCCCTTCCGCATGCCGCGTCGGCACTGGCCCGCTCGCTCGCGCACCGCGACTTGCCGGCCACCTCCAGTGAACTTGCCACCGTGCTCACGCGGACGCTGGAAAAAACGCTGGACGCGCTGGCGGAGGACAAACTCGACGAAACTGCCACTGCGACACTCGCCAACTGGATGGTATCGCACTGGGATCTTTTTTCTCCGCAGAGCGAGCAGGACCGCGCTGCGTTAAGCACGGCAGCCAAACCGCATCTCGAGACGTGGCAAAAGATCCAGGCTTCCGTGCGCAAAGAATCCGCCGTCGCGCTCGCGATGATGGACGGTTCGGGCGTGGATGAAATGCAGCTCAAACGCGGTTCTCCCAAGCTGCCGCTGCAGCCGGTTCCGCGCCGCATGCTGGAAGCACTTGCGGGCCCGGAACCGATTGACGCGGGTGCGGGGAGCGGCCGTCTTCGTCTTGCGGAACACATAATCGCCCCCTCCAATCCGCTCACGGCACGCGTGATTGTGAACCGGGTGTGGCATCATCTTTTTGGCCGTGGAATCGTTCCCTCGGTCGACAACTTCGGAGTACTCGGACAGCCCCCCAGCCACCCCGAATTGCTCGATACCCTCGCTGTTGAGTTTGTTCAAAAGCATCACTGGTCGCTGAAGAAACTTATCCGATCCTTGGTGCTCTCCAGCACATATCAGATGGGCAGCAAACCCTCCGATACGCTCGCCGAGGAAAAAGACCCGGAGAACACGCTACTGCACCGCATGAACCTCAAGCGTCTTCAGGGCGAGGCGATTCGCGATGCGATTCTTACGGTCTCCAACCGGCTCAACCGCCAGCAGGGTGGACCGAGCATTCCCCCGTTCCTCACACCATTCATGGAGGGACGCGGACGTCCGGCCGGAGGTCCCCTGGACGGCCACGGGCGGCGCAGCGTGTATGTGGCCGTGATCCGCAACTTCCTTTCGCCGATGATGCTTGCTTTTGACACGCCTATTCCCTTCAGCACGATGGGTAAGCGCAATGTTTCGAATGTCCCCGACCAGGCTCTCTTCCTCATGAATGATCCATTCGTGGCGGACTGCGCCAAAACATGGAGCACCAACCTGCTCCGCATCAACTCCCACGAAGAACGCTTGCGGGACATGGTGCTGAGAGTATTCAACCGGGAACCGCTGCCCGAGGAAACGCGGGAGGCTCTGGCATTCGTGCGCACGCAAGCGGAACAACTCAAGGCCGCCACACCGAACGATTCCCGCATCTGGGCCGACCTAGCCCACGTATTGTTCACTGCCAAAGAATTCATTCACCTGCAATGAGTACCTCCCAGCATCCTCACGACCCGGGTATCTCGCGCCGCGTCATGCTTCAGCGCTGCGCCAATGGATTCGGCGCCATCGCCGCCGCCGCGCTCCTGCACCGGCCTTCCATGGCGCGTGGTGCCGAGACGCAACCCGCGTCAGGAATCCGCACACATCACTCGCCGCGCGCGCGGAGCGTCATCTTTCTCTACATGGACGGGGGCCCCTCGCAGGTCGACACTTTCGACCCAAAGCCCGTCCTGCAGGAATACAACGGGAAGCCTTTTCCGATGAAAAAGGAGCCCACGCAATTTAACAGCAACGGCAATTCCTTGGGCTCGCCGTGGACATTTCAAAACTATGGGCAGTCGGGAATTCCCGTCAGCTCGCTGTTTCC
>JBILWF010000062.1:0-8354 GCA_044370075.1 Chthoniobacteraceae bacterium
GGGACTTTCATGGATGGGTGCTCACACAGCCGAAAGCTTCATTCAATGTCGAGGCACATGGACAGCACATGCTTGATTCTTTACCACCACCTCCCCGCGGGCGCCGCATCGAGGCCACGCGCACCCTCGTGCCGTGTGCCGAACCGGGCACCCTTTAATCTTCGGGCACGCTTCGCGTGCCCGCAAACCATCAACCCGGCGCTGCAGATGCCCTCGTAGCCTACCATGTACTTTCCGGGACTTCCCGGCCAGAGCGCATCGCCCCGTGCCTCCGGGCGCTCGGTCTGCGCTTAGTCTGCTCCCCTGTTCCTGCTCTTTTTTTGTACTCCAGACTTGCAGTTCGGAAATGCACAAAGCGGGAAAGCGGGATACGGATGGACGGGAAAAGGAAAACTCCCCCGTGAATGGATGCAAGGCAACCGCCGCGGGTGGCCCCCAGGATCCTTTTCACAAAAAGCAATCAACGTGCTGGGCCGTAACCCGAGCATGCAGGAGCGCCACATTACCGAACTGATGCTGCATTCGGCCGGTTCCCGCATCGACGATTGCTCAAATCGTGAGCCTCCGGTTTCACCGGGGCGCGCGCATCAGCCTCCTGCAGCAGGGGCCCCTGCAAAGTGGCCGCGTGGAACCTCAATATCCCGTCGGGCGCCCCGCTCCGTCTAAGGTTGCCGCATCAACTCGCTGTCCGCTACGAGGTGGACAAGCTCGCGAAGGCCGTACCCGCCCTCTTTCCAGGCAGATTGCAGCCGTCGGAGGGCCGGCTGGTCGCCAAACCCGATCGGGCGGCCGAGGGCATAGGTGAGAAGACGGTGGGCCAGATTTTGCGCCAGCAGGTCGGGGTTTCGGCTGAGAACAGAGCGGATGCCGTCGGGGCCGTTGAGCGCCTCACCCCGGTATTCGCCGGTGGTGTCAATTGGGGCGCCGTTGGAATAGGCGCGGCGCAACCCGCCGATCGGGTCATAGACTTCCAAGGCAAAACCGAGGGGGTCGATTTTTGCGTGGCAGTCGGCGCAGGCTTGCACGGAGCGGTGCTTCTCCAGTTGCTGCCGAATCGTGCTGGCACCGCGGATGTCGGGCTCGATGGGCGGCACATCGGGTGGCGGCGGGCTGGGTGGTGTGCCAAAGAGTTTCTCCAGCAACCACACACCCCGCTTGACCGGCGAGGTCTCCACGCCGTTCGCCGTCACCGTGAGGATGCTGGCGTGGCCGAGCAATCCGCGCCGCGGGGAATCCGCGGGCAGGCTGACGCGCTGGAGGCCGTCGCCGGGAACACTGGGTGTTTGGTAAAGCCGGGACAGTCCCGCGTTGAGGTAGGTAAAATCAGCGTCTACAAGGCTGGCGACAGGTCGGTTGGTTCGAATGAGCTCGGCCACGAACCTCCAGGTTTCCTCCTTCATGGCGGCCTCCAACCGGTCGATATGGTAGGCGGGAAAAGTCTCCTTCGAGGGCGGCATGGTGCCAAGTTTGCTCAGGCCGAGCCACTGTTCGGTGAACAGGCGCAGGAACCGCGCGCCGCGCGGGGAATCCAGCATTCGGTCCGTCTCACCTCGCACCGCGGCCCCATCCAGCGCATCCCTGTTCGCCAGGGAGCGGAGGGTTTCGTCCGGCGGACCGGCGGTGAGAAAATACGAAAGCCGGTTGGCAAACTGCATGGACGTGAGGTTTTTTGCATCCGTCACCGGCTCCGTGAGAAAAAGAAACTCCGGGGAACACAGCAGCGCCTTGAACACGGGCCGGGCGGCGTCGGCATAGCGCATCCCGCCGTCGAGGCGCTTGAGCAAAGACCCGCCGTAAGAGCTAACTTCCTCCGCGGTCACCTCACGGCGAAAAAGGCGGCTGGCAAAGCGCCGCAGCTCGGCGAGCAGGCGCACCGGATCGACATGTTTTTCGTCCGGCAGAATCCCGGCAAACAGCAGCGACCGGGCCTTGTGCGGTTGGTCGCCGCGCAGCGGGCCGGTGACCTGCCAGGAACGGACGCGGATCTCGGGACCCCGGTAGAGGTGCTCGTAGAGTTTATCGCGCTCGGCGCGCAGAGCCAGGTTCTCCCAAACCTGTTTGTCTATCTTCGGAACGCTGGAGTCGTACTTGTAGAGCTTGGTGGAGATAAACTGGCCCCGAGTACCCTTCGGCGGGCCGTCAACCCACGAGAGATACGGCACGCTTCCACGGTCGAGCCAGATTTGCGTGCGGATGGTGGTGAAACGCTCGTCGGGCAGCTCGGTGCTGTAAACAATGCGGGGCGGAATCAGCCGCCAGCCGTTTCCCTTGATGCCCTCCCCCTGACGGCCGATGCCAAGCTGCATTGGTTGAGACTCGTCGTAATAAGCCTTCAGGTTTTTGTAATACGGAGTCAGTCCCGCGAGCATCAGGTCCGCGCCGTACGGATGATGCCGGTTTGCAGCGGTGGCTTCGATCTCAACAGCGTACCACCCGGAGTGCGGCGCACCGGTCTCCCCCAGGCGGCTGAGGAAGAGCTTGCTGTCAAAAATGAGTTCCTGGTTTCGCAATCCATGGCTGAGATGAATGTAAGCAGGGCCGTTCGCTTTTTCGGCGCTGATCACGCCGAGCCCGAAGGCAGGGTTGAGCCCGCGAAGGTTCTCGGCGCTGTCCTTCCATTGTTTGGCTTCCGGTTTTCCATCGACCTCGGCGAGGTCATAAGCGTGCTCGAGCACGGCATCGGCCGCCTTCAGGTATTGCTCCACATGATGGCGCGAAGTGCGCAGGGCGGAGCCGATGTTGCGAAACCCGTCCATTTCCTCGTCGCCCGGAAAGCTGGTTGTGGGATCAAAGTCACCCTCGAACCCAAACAAATCCTGCACCGTGTACAGGTACTCCGGACGGCTCAGTCTGCGATGGACTACCGTCCCGCCCCGGAATTTCGCGGCAGCCTGAAACGCGGAAAGCTGTGCGTCGATCCACGCCACCATGGCACGGCGCTCCCCGTCTGCGGGTTGTTTTTTTTTCGCCGGAGGCATCTCGCCAAGCTGGAGTTGGTGGAGCACCTCCTGCCACCGCTCCGCAACCGCCAGATCCGAGCCCACCGCCGCGGGCAAGTCATCGAGGCGACGCTCGCCCTTTTGCACTTCCGCGTCGTGACAGCCCGTGCAGTAAAGCGCGAGAAAGGCGCCGGGGTTGAATTCAGCAGTGTCCGCAGCCGGTAGAGCCACAGCAGCCGCAAAAAAACAAAGAAGTACAGGGGTTCGCACGCTACAGCAGGACCTGGTTGAGGTTTCCGGTGCTCGAGCCGAACTGGTCCCGCTCAATGCCCATCTGTTGAAGTAGCGTCACAAAAAGGTCGCAAAGCGGAGTTTGTTTGCGGCCTTGTTTCGGGAAAAACAGGTGCCGCCCGTGCTTGAAGCCGCCTCCGGCGAGTATGACGGGCAGGTTGGTGTTGGCGTGCGCGCTTGCGTTGCCCATGCCACTGCCAAAAACCACCGCAGTGCTCTCGAGCAGCGATCGGCCGCCGATGTCCTTTGCCGCGGCGAGGCGCTCGAGGAAATGATCCAGTTCGGCCAGGAGCGCAGACTCGATCACGTGCAGTTGGCGCAGCTTCTCGGGGTCCTGACCACTGTGGGAGAGGTCGTGGTACCCGCGGTTGATCCCGGGAATGTTGGTGACCGGAAGCGCGCCCCCGATGTTCAGCGTCACGATGCGCGTGGCGTCGGCCTGCAGGGCCAGCGCGATGACGTCAAAGTTTGCGCGCACCCGGTCCATGCAGCCATCGTTTTTCCACACAGGCTTTTCACCGCCGGTCACCGGAAGCGGCCGGTCCAGCCACTCGGTTCGCGTGGCGTTTACGCGTTCAAAGTCTCGAACGGCTGCCATGAATTCCTCCATCTTTTCGCGGTCCCACCGGTCCAGGCGTGGCGCCACGCGCTGCGCGTCCTGCGCAATGAGCGCGAGAACGGACTCATTGCCGGCAAGTTCAGCCCGGCGCGCCTCCTGAGTGCCCTTGCGTTGAGGCCGGAAAAGCATGTCGAACACGGCCCCCGGGTCCTCCAGCTTCGGGACTGCGATGCCGGAACGCGTCCAGGAAATCGCATCACCACCGCCCACACCAAGACAGAGGGAGGGAAACCGCGTCAGGCCCCCGAGGTGCTCTTCCGCCATCTGGTCGAGGGTGACGCAGCCGTCCTTAAATCCCCCCGCCTGTTCGCGGCGCACACCGCTCAAATACGCGTGCACCCCGTAGTGCCCGCCCTGGACGCCGGGGTGTTCCAGTTGCGAGAAAACCGTCACGTTTTTACTCCAGCGCTCCAGCGGCTTCAGCAACGGCGTAATCTCCAGCCCGGGCCCCTGCGTTGGTGGAAAGAAAGACTCGGGCCGCAGCCCAAAATCCAGCCCGATACACACAAGCCTCCGCGGTGCCGGTCCAGTGTGCGAGGCCTGCAGCGCAACGTTCGAGAACCATGGAAAAGTCAGCGCCGTACCGCAGAAGGCGTTGAGAAAATGTCTTCGGGTCATGCTCGGGGTTTTCATGGGATGAAGGGTTCCAGGATGGATGCCAAATTGCGCTTTGCCGCCCGGTGGAACGGTCGTCGCGACAAAAGCCGGTAAGCCGAGAAACTCGGGACTTTCGACCGCACCCAAACTGTATACGGATTGTACGGCCGGATCCCCCGGCCGCGCAATAGTGCCGATTGACAGCCCGGGAACTCGCGGCCGGGAAATGACCCTGCGCAAGTCCTGAACCCGCAACTCGTCCCCCTTTCTCACGGCTGTCGAGGGATCTGTCTTTCTCGGGGACACGCTGCCTTCTGCCGCCGGAATTCCTGAAAGAAAACGCGGTACTCAATCAGTGCCCCGCGGTTCGACGGAAGTCGGGTCACGGGGTATGATCCCCGGAGCCACACGAGATTTTGCCGCACCGGCCAACACCCCGAATGCTCCACCCGAAAAATCATGCTGCCGTAGACAACGCAGTCCCCCGGCATACCCAACGCACCCGGGGCGTTACGCGGGAGATATCGAACTTTGTCTCGCGAAGATTTCCCGTTACCCTAAGCGCTGAAGACCACACCCAAACGCAGGATCTTCACCCATCCCCATGAAAGTTTTGCTGATGCTTGGCGCGGGCCTGCTTTTTACATGCGCGCATACTCATGCAACCGCCCCGCTGCTGAGCGAAAACGGGGAGGCGCGCGCAGAGATCATCGTGAGTGACAAGCCCCAGCGTTCCACCCGGCTTGCTGCGCAGGAATTGCAGGACCAGATTGCAAAAATCAGCGGGGCGCGGTTGCCCATCCTCACCAAGCCGACCGGCAAAGCGGTGAAGGTTTTCGTGGGAGAGAGCGCGCAGTCGCCGGTGAATGCGGACGGACTCCGGCACGGTGCGTATCGGATTGTCAGCGGTCCGGACTGGCTGGCTTTGGTAGGGGACGACACCGATTTCACTCCAGCCGAACCGTTTGCGCAAAACAACAGCGACATCAAGCGCGCGCAGGCGGAATGGAAAAGGCTCACGGATTCGCACTGGGGTATTCCGTCCCCCGGCCTCTACAAACACCGGCTGCGCCTTCCGGGGCATTTGGGCAAGCCAGAGGGGAGCGCAACAGACAAGAACGAGACTCTGGAAGTGTGGGGGCTCGATGAGCGGGGCAGTTTTAACGCGGTGTGCGGGTTTTTGCACAAGCTCGGTGCGCGCTGGTACATGCCGGGTGAATTGGGTGAGGTGCTCCCCGTCATTCCCACCATTGCCCTGCCTCCGATTGACGAAACCGTGCGCCCGGACTTTGCGCTGCGCCAGTTTAACTTCCGTTTTGGAACCGTGGGACCTGCAACCGCTCAGTGGGCCATGCGCCTCGGGATCCGCAACGACGAGAAATTCCAGATCGCCCACGGGATGGATACCATGACGGGTAACGAGGCGACCTTCGCCGCGCACCCCGAGTGGTTTGCTCTGTACGGGGGAAAGCGCCACTACACCCCGGGGTCCAGCAAGAACCAGCTGTGTTATTCAAATGAAGAATTCTTTTGGGACACGGTGCGTTTTGCGCGAACCATGCTGGACCGGTACCCGCTCGAGAGCGTTTCGATCATGCCGCCGGACGGCTACACCGCGATCTGCCAATGCGGGGAATGCGGCGGGAAGGACTCCCCGGAACGGGGCGACCGGGGCCTGCTCAGCGACTACGTGTGGGACTTTGTAAACCGCGTAGCTAGGGAGGTGGGCAGGACGCATCCGCGCGCCAAGGTTCTGAACTGCGCCTACGGCGCCTACACCCTGCCACCTCTAAAAATCGACAAGCTCGAACCCAACGTCCTTGTGGCAATCGTTGGGGGGCGCAGGCCGATAAACAAAGCGGGCAACAAAGCCGAGGGGGCGGCGGCCCCGGAGGCCCTTCGCGAGGCATGGGTCCGGAAGACAGACAATCCCGTCCTCATTTTTGAAAACTACCCCTTCACGGACCGTGGGTGGTATTTGCCGGCTTTCGCGGCGCACGCGCTGGGGGACACGGTGAACGCCTCCAAAGGCATCTCCCAGGGCGAGGACATCTGGCTGACCGTTCGGCAGGATTTCGACAGGGTGGGCATCGGATTCAACCACTTCCTGGTCTATTTCACCGCACGGATGTACTGGGGTGGAAAAAACGGCCCCGCGGAGCGCGAGATGCTCGATTTTTTCACGTATTGCGAAGCGAACTGGGCCGCCATGGAGGAGGACAAGGAGAAGGCCGATTCGGCACTTGCCCTGTTTGAAAAAGCGAAGGCCGTGGCGGATGCAGCCAGTGTGTACGGAAGGCGGATTGCCCTCGTCGATGAATTCCTCAAGGGACTGCGCATGAAGTCCCTCCAGTTGGGCCAGAAACGCGGTCCCGTACCCGTGGTGCGCCTCGTAGGCGATGCACGCGACATTGTCATTGATGGAAAACTGGACGATTCCTACTGGCGGAACTGCCCGGCTGCAGCCACGGGCCGTTTCCGCGAGTTGCAAACGGGCCGCCCGCCGCTTTTCGGGACGACGTACAAGGCGGGATGGCAGGGAAACAGTCTCTGTCTCGCGATTCGTTGCGACGAACGCCCCGGGGAAAAGCCGAGGGACACCGCCACAGGAAACGGCGATCAGGCGCTGTGGTATGGAGATGCCGTCGAGATTGAGATCGCCACAGAATCCCACGCGTACTATTTGATCGCGGTCAGTCCTTCGGGATTCGTGGTAAGCCTCGACCGCGGCGCCCCGCGCAGCCGGTGGTTCAGCTGGGATGCGCGGGCCGAGGTCGCCACCCAAATCGCCGAAGATCACTGGACGGTTGAGATCCGGATTCCCGTAACGGAGAGCGAAAACGACCCCCTCCACCAGGTCATCGGCCGCAAACCCACGCAGAGTCTTCCATGGCACATAAACCTCTGCCGGCAGCGCATTTGCGAAGACGGAACCGAGTTGAGCGCGCTGTCACCGACCGGGACCGCGACTTTTCACGAAACGCTGAAGTTTGCGCATTTCTACCACGGACGTTCGCACACGTTTGAAGCCGATACTCATGTCACGGACTTCGTCATTGGACTGCGCGAGGCAAGCAAGCTGCGGACGCCCGAAGAGGCTCTTCCCGCTTTGCTGGCGCTTTCCGAGGGGGCGTTCACCGACTATCAAAAATCCGCTGCCCTCGAGCAGGCCGCGGCGGCGGCAGCCGCGCTCAAGGATTTCGACCGGGCGGATGCACTCGGCGCGCGGATCCCAATCCCTGCGGTGCGAAAAACGGTGCATATGCAGAACTTGCTGGCCCGGATGAAGGCGCCCGAGGTGGTGGCGCAGTTCGCCGAGGAGGAAATTGGGATGTGGCCTTTCTGGAAGCGGGGCGACGGGTATTTGGCGAGGGGGCGCGGGTATTTGCTCAGCAAAAACTACGAGCAAGCCGGGGCCGATTTTACCCGGGCACTCGAGTGGCTCGGAGACGAGCGCTCCCGAAAAGCCGCGCAACAGGGGTTACAATCCGCGCAAATTGGCAATTAACTTAAAAAGGCTGGGCGCAAGGTTTGAACCAGTTGAACTTGCGGGCACCGCCATCGAGTTGATCGCCCCCCCTCGATGAAGCGGCACTTGTTTCAAGAGGCTTCTGGCCCCCTCCTGTCCGGGGATCTTGCGTCGGTGAACATTCTTTCCATCCACCGAATTTAGGCGACATCTGGATCGCACAACAAAGTTTCTGTACAGCGGGGACGGGGTGGGCGCGGCGCCGCCATCCCACCCCACGCTTCCCAGTTCATCCCACATTCCATTTTCACGGTTCATCCGGAACGCCCTCGGACCTGCATAGAGGCGGGCCCCGCGCCCAAGGCCTATTCCAACGTCTGTGCCCGAATCAGGTCCGGCACGAGCAAACGCACTTCACCACCCACGGCGGACCCCTGCG
>JBILWF010000663.1:0-2523 GCA_044370075.1 Chthoniobacteraceae bacterium
GGAGCCGCCGGCAGCCGATCTGCTGCGATGCATGAGAGCGGGACCTTCCCTGATAGACGGGTCCGGCTCTCAGCGCATAGTCTGCGCGGTGGAAGCCCTTTTAAACCATGATGAAAAATTTCACAAAGCATGGGATCTCGGAGGCGGCAGTTGAACATGCCATTGGGCGGAACGCAGGCGCCGCGCAGGTTATCCGCGGCCGGCCTCTGCCATGCACAAAGCCCCCGTCCTATTTTCGCCCTCGGTTTTGAAATCATTCCCGTGAACACGCCGTTCACGGTGAGGTCCAGTCCCATGTTATGTCCGTCAAAACTTCGCCGTCAGCCATTGCGGTGATTCCCGCCCGGGGCGGAAGCAAGAGGATCCCCCGGAAAAATCTGCGTGAGTTTCAAGGCAGACCGATGGTGGCACACTCCATTGGGATTGCATTACAAAGTGGTCTTTTCGAGCGGGTAATCGTATCCACCGACGACTCGGAAATTGCGAGCGTGGCCGTGCAGTACGGGGCGCTGACACCTTTTCTTCGGCCGGACTCGCTTGCGGACGACCTTACCGGGTTGCGGGAAGTCATGGTGCATGCGGTCTGTGAGTTGAGTCGGGGGGAGGCCTGTCCTCCGATTGTGTGCTGTATCACGGCGACATCCCCCTTTCTGCTTGCTGAGGATCTCCGCCGCGGTTTTGAGTTGCTCAGTTCCAGCGAAGCCGAATTCGCCTACTCCGTGTGTCCCTACGCATATCCGATTCAGCGTGCGATTCGGATTAGTTCGGACGGGAGGGTGGAAATGTTTCATCCCGAGCATCGGTTAAGCCGATCGCAGGATTTGGAGCCTGCGTATCATGATGCGGCACAGTTTTACTGGGGGCGGCGGGAGGCATGGCTCGATACCCGTTTGTGGATCCCCTCGCGATGCTCTGTTCCGGTGATTGTGGATGAACTCCGTGTTGTGGACATCGATACGGAGAAGGATTGGTGCCGGGCCGAGGCCATGGCTGAAACGTTTCAAAGGCTATGAAACCCACCACCGTTTTAGGCAGGTTCCCCGTGATTCAGACCCCGCGTTTGTTTCTTCGACCGATGCAAGAGACCGACGGACAGCAAATCGTGGCATGGAGAAACCAGCAGGCGGACCGCATCTGTTACCTGAACTGGCAGCCTCTTGAGTTGGAACAGCATGTCGAATGGTTTCGAAATCAGGGCGAGAACAGCATAAACTACATGATGGTGCGCCGGTCCGATCACGTGGTTATTGGCACGCTGGGTTTCAAAAACATCGACGCGACAAGGGGAATTGCGCAGTCGAGTCGATTGATCGGAGATGTTCGGAGCCGGGGCTTGAAATACGGGTTTGAGTCTGCACTCCACTGGCTGAGTTTCGGATTTCTAAGCTTGGGCATTAATCGCATCAAAGCTTTGGTTCATCGTGATAACAACGCCAACCTCGCCCTCAACAGGCGTTTGGGTTACCGGACACTTCTGGAGGCGGAAGCTCCCCGCGGCTTCATCTGGCAAACTTTGGGTCGGGAAGAGTTTCGCTCGGCCGGCTTGATGACAGTTCCCGAACAGGTGCAGGAAGTTGTGCCGGTATGCAAATGAAACCCCTCGGGCAAACCCGATCCATGCGGCTTAAATTAAGTTCGCCCAATACCTTGGGGTTTCTGGCTCGGAATCTGACGGGCCCCTGGGCACGGAGGCTGCCCCTCGGCCGCCTGATACGGGGCCTGCTTCGGGGCTACGACGCAGAGCATGTGCTGCTGTTCGACCTAGACCGGAAGGGCTGGGATCACTTCCTCCCAGACCAACGACGATACCGGCTCACCCATTGCACGAATCTAGATGTTTGGCCAATCCTCCACGACAAGCTTATTTTTGATTCTTTCATGCGAGGCAGGTTGCCCGTCGTGGAGGCTCTTTTTTTCATTCATCGGGGCCGCATTCACGATTTGCACGGCGGCCTCGATTGGCCCGGTTTCTTGGAATGCTGCCGACAAGGTGGACGTTTTGTCATCAAGGCGGCCCAGGGAGGCATGGGGGATGGATTGCTCTTTGTGGAGGGCATGCACTCGGGAGGCCACATTAACGGAAACTATTTCGATGAGATAAATTTCCAACTCCGCCTTCGGGCCCAAGAATACCATGTTGTCTATCCGGTGCTGGAAACCCATGACGACCTGCGTGCTGTTTTTCCGGACTCCAAAAATGCGCTGAGAGTCACCGTGTTCGTCGACCAAGAGGGGTGCCCGCGCTTGCTGGCTCCCGTTTGGTGCATTGGGACTCGAGCCAGCGCGCCTCTTGAACATTTCCGGCACGGTGGAATTTCCGCTCAAATTGATGAAGAGAGCGGACGCTGTACCCAGGCATTGCGCCGCGGTTTGGATGGGCGTTTGGAACGGTTGGAAAGGCATCCTGACACGGGCGTCGCAATCCGCGGAATTCAGATTCCGTTTTGGCATGAAATCCAAGACACGTTGCTTGAATTTCACAGGCGTCTTCCGGCTTTTGACTGCGTGGGATGGGACATTCTC
>JBILWF010000664.1:0-2522 GCA_044370075.1 Chthoniobacteraceae bacterium
CAACGTGGCGCAGGCGTCTTCCAAGGTCTTTGGCTCCCCGTGGGAGTTCGAAAAATGTGGGGCAAGCGGGCTGGAAATCAGCGAACTGCTTCCGCATTTGAGGCAGGTCGCGGATGAAATCACGCTGATGCGCTCGATGCGCTCGGGGCTCAGCAACCATCTGGGCGGCATGCTGGCCATGCTCACCGGAAAGGGAACCGTAGGGCGGCCCACGGTCGGGGCATGGATCCTGTACGCGCTCGGCACCGAAACGCGGGATCTGCCGGGTTTCGTCGTGCTGGCGCATCCATCCGGGTTGCCGACCTTTCAGCACCAGCACTGGACCAACGGATGGCTCCCCTCGATTTACCAGGGCACGCTGGTGCAGGCAAAGGCCCCGCACATTCTCAACCTGGACCCCCCGGCCCTTCTGGCAGGACGCCCGCAGGAGCGGCAGGTGGAACTGCTGCGCCTGCTCAATGACGGCCACCGCAGCCTGCATCCCGGCGAACACGACCTCTCCGCGCGCATCTCCAGCTATGAACTGGCCGGGCGCATGCAAGTGGCCGCCAAGGAAGCCCTCGACGTTTCCTCCGAACCCGCCCACATCCACAAACTGTACGGATTGGACCGTCCTGCCACGGCGGATTACGGCAGGCGCTGTCTGATTGCGCGCCGTCTGGTGGAGCGGGGGGTGCGTTTTGTGCAGGTGCTTAACAACGGCCAGAGCTGGGACCATCACGCCTCACTCATCAAGGCGCTGCCGGAGCGCTGTGCGGAAACCGATCAACCCAGCGCGGCGCTCATCACCGATCTCAAACAGCGAGGCCTCCTCGACTCCACCATCGTCCACTGGGGTGGAGAAATGGGACGTTTGCATGTTTTGCAAAACGATGCCGGACGCGACAAATGGGGGCGGGACCACAACACCTATGGCTTCAGCCAGTGGGTGGCTGGGGGCGGGTTTAAGGGCGGACTGGCCTACGGGGAGACGGACGAATGGGGACACCACGCGGTCAAGGACGTGGTCAACCATTACGACTGGCATGCGACCCTGCTCCACTGCTTCGGCTTTAACCACGCGAAGCTCGGCTACAAACGTAACGGGACCGTGATGACGCTCACCGACAATCCCGAGGCCCGTGTGATCCGCGAGATCCTCGCTTGAGCAGAGGTAGCGGGTCGACCGGCTTCAGGGCAGCGGGAGGATGACATGGGAGGGGTGGGTGTCGTCGTGCAGGATGCGGTGGGTAGTGCGCCGCGTTTCGTTCATCCACTGAGCACTTTGAGCCGCACCGGTCTGGGGATTGGGCTCGTACAGGGGAAATCCCGTCGTGCTCAGGGTGACGCGCAAACGGTGCCCGCGGTTGAGGAGGATGCTGGTCCACCCGATGCGCCAGCGCAGTTCCGCGGGCTCACCGGGGCGCAGCAGAGACTCTGTTTCAAAACCGTTTCGGTATCGCGCACGGATGGGGTAATCCATGAGCAGCATGCTGCGGCCGTCCGGATAAACATCGCTTACCCGCAGGATGAGGTCGGTGTCGGGAGTCTCCGACAGAATCCAGATCGATGCAGAGATGGCTCCGGTAATTTCGAGGGGTCGTTCGAGCGGTTCCGTTGTCCAGGTGCGGACATCGGGCTGCGACTCAAAGGCGCGTGCATCTTTTGCACCGGGAAAGCTCTTGCCTGGGATGGACATCGGCTTGGAAGGGTCCGAGGGAAGATCCGTTGCGGCTGCTCCGGGGGACGGCTTTTTAAAGGAGAGTTTCTCCCCGGGAATGAGAAAAAGCGGAGTAGGTTTGCTCGCTGGGGGCCAGTCGGCGGCGGAGCGCCATTCATTGCCCGGGGCACCTGGTTCGCCGACAGCGCCCATGACGTAGTAGCGAACGGTTGGCTCGTCGGAGATGCCGTTTGATTCCCCCTTGAGGTGGTGGTTGAACCATCGCGCCATGTGCTCGAGTTCGGGCCATGCAGCGTTCGGCGGGTAAGTTAGTTCGTTGGCGGTTGTGCCTTTGTTTAGCCGGCCGTGAAGCCAGGGGCCCAGGAGGAGTTGCTGCGCGCCCCGGGAGCGGGGGCCTCCGCGATTTTGGCGTCCTTGAAAGCTCAAAACACTTCCCTGCACCATGAAGTCATACCAGCTCCCGATGGTGAAGCAGGGCACGTTCATGCGATCGAAGTGCCGCGAACAATCTTCCGCCTGCCAGTAGGCATCGTAGTTGGGATGGCGATCCCACTCCTCCAGGAGGCGCGCGTTGTCCCCGGGTACGCGGCAGTTCTGACCAAAATCCGCAAACCGTCCGGGTCGCGTGACACCGCCGATGCGGTATCCCTCATGAAAAAGGCTCAGGCCCGTGTCGACCATGTACTGGCACACCAGGTGCGGCGGGGCTGATACCGCGAGAAAATTCTGGGCAAATCCCCCCTGCGAACTCCCGAAAGAGCCGATTTTTCCCGAGCACCATGGCTGCGAGGCAAGCCACTCGCAGACGTCGAAGCCGTCCTGATTCGCCCCCCAGCCCAGATTCCGGTATCCGGCGTAGGTG
>JBILWF010000063.1:0-8349 GCA_044370075.1 Chthoniobacteraceae bacterium
GCCCCTCGAGGGAAGAACGCAAAACCCCCGCCACGACCTTTGCCGCGACCACGCATCCCTTGCCGGACCAGTGCGAATCCGTTTTGCAAAAGTAGGAGGCGCCCGAGGCTTCCGGAGATGTTGTGAAAACGCGGAACAAATTAACGTGCTCGACATTCCGCGTTCTCAGTTCTTCGAAGAAACCGTCAAGCGCCTCCGTGCGCAATCCGCCGGCCGCGTCCTCCGGAAGAGCCCCTTTCAAGACCAGTGCTTTGGGAGGAACCGGAACCACGACCAAACGAATGCCCTCGGCTCGGAGCTGTTCATGAAAATGGACGATCGCTTCGAGTGGATCACCCGCCTCAGGAGCAGCCGCACGGGACGCGCTCCGGGCGCCCTCACCCCAAAACACTGGAAACCGCAAAAAACGCAATTCCGAGGAAAGGAACAACCATCCGTCTTTTCCCTTGATGACGGGCGTGGCGGACCCCGACACACTTTTCGGATCCGCCATTGCATGAAACCCTGAGCCAGTGACCCACGCGAAAAGAGCGAGGAAAAATACGCACAGATGCCGTTTACGCGGAGCGCAACGGATTTTGCCGCTAACCGAGGGGTGGTAAGTTGCCGCCATGGGGCGAGGGGTGGGCCTCTGATGATACACCCCCGCGGCTTGGATTGTTCAATACTCTTTTGGGACTTCCACGATTCCGCATGCTGCACTAATGCTTCCCACGGTTTCGGCCTTCTTTCCAACCCCAGGAGAGGCGCATGGTTTTCAGCTCCCAGTTCTTCATCTTCTATTTTTTGCCCGTTAGTCTCGTCGTGTACTACCTCCTGCCGGGGGCCTCGCAGAGATGGCGCAATTTGTGGTTGGTGCTGACCGGATACGTTTTTTACGGCTGGGCGGAGCCGCGGTTCATTGCATTGATGTTCGCCACAACGAGCCTGGACTGGATGCTCAGTCTGGTGATCGCTCGAAACCGGTGGGACTTTTGGAAATGCCACGGCCCCGTTGAACGCGTACCCCAACCGCCCGCGGGACAAAGGCCCGGCGCCATCCGCCGCAGCGCACTGTTACTTTCGGTGGGCAGCAACCTGTGTGCGCTTGGCTTCTTCAAATACTTCAATTTTGCGGTCGATTCGTGGAACAACCTTTTGGGGCGGCTGGGCTGGAGCGGGGGTGTGGCACACGATTTGCTGCATGTTGTTCTACCTCTTGGCATTAGCTTTTACACATTTCAGGCACTCAGCTACATAATCGACGTATACCGCGGCGACGCCGAGGCGATGTCCGACTTCATCGACTTCAGCTGCTTTGTCTCCATGTTCCCCCATCTCGTGGCGGGGCCGATTCTGAAGTTTTCATTCCTCGCGGAACAACTCCGGCACCGCACGCTTACCGCGGACAAAGTCGCCCGGGGTGCCGCATTTTTCTGCATGGGTTTGGGAAAAAAAGTGCTCCTGGCCAACCCCTGCGGACGCATCGCGGATGCCAGTTTTGACGTTGCCACGCGGGGCATGGCGGATGCCTGGACGGGCGCCGTCGCGTACGCTCTGCAGATTTATTTTGATTTCAGCGGGTATTCCGACATGGCCATCGGCTTGGGCCTGCTGTTCGGCTTTTATTTCGCGCGCAATTTCAATTCACCCTACCTGTCCACATCGATCACCGAGTTTTGGAGACGATGGCACATTTCCCTTTCGAGCTGGCTGAGGGAATATTTGTACATCCCTCTGGGGGGAAATCGGAAGGGCGCTTTGCGAACCTACGCAAACCTGTTTGCGACGATGGTTCTCGGCGGGCTGTGGCACGGGGCCTCGTGGAATTTTGTTCTCTGGGGCGCGCTCCATGGAGGCGCCCTTGCCTTGGAACGGCTCTGGTCCGCGCACATGCCCTTTCGCTTTCCACGGCTGGTGGGAAGGCCCCTCACTCTGCTGGTGATTCTCGTGGGATGGGTTTTGTTCCGCGCGCCCGACATGACCGTGGCCGTGGAATATTTGCGCAGCATGACCGGATTCGAGCGCGACGGCGCCTTCCCTTCGCTGGGAAGCGTCTGGCACCAACCCCTGCTGGTTTGGAGCTTTGGGGTTGCGCTGTTGGTGGCGGTTTGCGGCGTGCAAACCTGGGATTGGACCCGGCAGCTCACGGTTCCAAAAGCCTGTGCGATTCTGGGCGTGGGTGTTCTGGCCCTCGTGGCCCTGCTTACCCAAGACTACAACCCGTTCATTTACTTTATTTTTTGAAGACAGATTTGCCATCTCCCGCGCGTGTCCCAGCCCACTCCCCGGCTTCTCCGAGCCGGGAGGATGAGGCCCTTGCGCACCTGGGACAGCGGGTACCGGATGGTATCGCACGCCGCATTCTCATATGCGGATTCTGCGTCGTTTTGGGAGCGGGCCTCGCCGCGGAGGCTGTTTTACAAAAGGCCGTGTCCCGACCTCGCTGGGAGACGTGGCAGGCCTTGTGGCCCTCAAAAGCCCGCTGGGCATCCGTACGCACTCCGTCGGACTTGTGGGCGCTCCTTCCGCAACCGCAGGCCACACGCGCAGCGGAAAAGGCCTTGGAGGAGGGTTCGGCCCTCACGCAGCGTGTGCGACCCCGGGTTCAGCTCGCCCTCACCGCGATGCTTCGCGAGGGAAACAGCCAGGTCCGGGTTGCTCGCGGTGGACGCGGCCTTTTTTTCACGAAGGATTGCGAATCGGTGGAAGGACCTGGATTTGAGGAGCCCGCTTGGATGGCGCGCCGCGTCAGTGCGGGAATGAATGCCGACGCGGCGGCGGCGATTTTGGATTTTCACACCCAACTCGCATCGCGAGGCATTGCGCTGCTGGTGTTGCCCGTGCCGGTCAAACCCATGGTAGAGGGCCATTGGATGACGGGGGGAACTCCCCGGATGCTTGCCAACCGCTCCCACGGGGAGTTTTTGAAAAAGCTCCGGGAGGCGGGTGTCCATGTTTTGGATTTCGCCGGGGAACTGGTTGAGCGCGAGAGGCAAACAGGCGTCCCGCAGTACCTGCAAATGGACACGCACTGGCGACCCGAGGCGATGGAGGCGGTTGCAAAGCACGTAGCCGGCCTCGTCCGGACTTTGGTTCCGCCGGAGACCGGGGCGCCGGACGGCGCAGCCCTCCAGGGCCCGCCTCGGAGTGTATCGGCCCCCGGTGACACCTTCACGCTGCTTGGCCTGCCCGGGGACCAGCACCTGTTTGCCTTTGAGAGCGTGGAAATTCACCCGGTCACCCGGGAGGGCAGGCTGTGGAAACCCGATCCGCATGCGGACGTTCTGCTCCTCGGAGACAGTTTCACCAACATCTATTCTGTGAGCGCCATGGGCTGGGGCGAAGGGGCGGGATTTTCGGAGCAGGTGAGCGCCGCGCTGGGTCGGCCTGTCGACGTTCTGGCGCGCAACAGCGACGGTGCATACGCCACACGAGCCATGCTGCAGCGCGAGCTGACCGCGGGCCGGGATCGTTTGCGGGGAAAACGCGTGGTGGTGTGGGAGTTCGCATCGCGTGAGCTTTCCTTCGGAGACTGGCGGCTGATTCCCTTGGAAGTGGGCCCAACCCGGCCGGCGGTTTTTTATGCGCCAGACCCAGGCCGGCGGGCGCGCGTCCGCGGCGTGGTGGGGGAAATCTCGGCCATGCCCGACCCGGGATCGGTGCCTTATCGCGAGCACATCGTCTGCTTGAAGCTGTTGGACGTGGTTGTCGCGGATGGCGGTGCCGTACCGGGTCAACAGGCGTTGGTGTATGGATGGAGCATGCGGGAGCGCCAAAGCACCGACATGGCGCGGTTGCGTCCCGGAGACGCCGTGGAGCTTGAACTCCAGCTTTGGGACGACGTGGCCGGGGAATTCGAAAAGTTCCAACGCAGCGAGCTGGCCGATCCGCTTTTGGCCGCGGAACCCGCGTGCTGGGTGAACGTCTTAAAACAGGCGCCCTCAGCGCGGTGAAGGCCCAACCGGGGGAGGTTTGATTTTAAAGGGCCCGTGCCGGAACCACGTGTGAAACATTTTCCGAAGCGCCTCGCGGATTCCGAGCCGTTTGCAATGGAGGCTAGTTCCCGCACGGAGGCTTTCGAGAATGGGGCGCACGCTCAAACGGTCCGCATGAAAAAGAGTGTAGGAACGTCCTATCGCCGCATGATGGTGCGCATCACTGCCCGCAGTCATGGGCAGGCCCCGCCTCTGCGCGTAAGCGAATGCCCTCTGATTTTGGACGGAAAGCGCCGTGGCTGCATTAAAGACCTCCAAACCGTCGGGATTTAACGCGTTGAGCGCCGGTTCCCGGATTCCTGCACGCAGCCGGTCATATGGGTGCGCGGGAATGGCGACCCCACCCTGAGCGTGCACCCGCTCGATGATTTCCGCAGCCGGCGTGTGCTTGAGTCCGTTGGGCAACCAGACTCCCAGGCACAACAAGTGGCCCTCTGCCGTGGAGATCTCCGCGCCGGGTATCACCAAAAAATCGTCCACCGGTTCACCGTCCTCGCGTAAAAGCCCCTTTTGGACAAGGTAACGGCATCCATCACACGTATCGTGATCGGTGAGTGCGAACCCATGCAAGCCGCGCTTCCGCGCGGCTTCGATGAGCGCCTCGGGACTGCTGACACCGTCCCGCGAAAAAAACGAATGCACATGCGGGTCGATTCGAAAGGCCATAGACGCAGTGTGCTGCATGAGGGCTTGAGAGAAAAGTGTGTGATGGAGAAAGGCGGATGCCCTGCGTTTTGAGAAACGGCCCTTCATTGCAAGGGACGACCCTCCAGCCTACGTTTCAAAAGACCGAACCACCCTTTTTATGCCCCTGCCCTCGCCTCTTTCGGACACGCTCCCTCCTTTGGAACAACTGCGCGCGGTGGTCTCGGCGTTACGCTCCCCGCAGGGATGCCCGTGGGATCAGGAACAAACGCATGCCTCGCTGCGGGCCGGTTTGCTGGAGGAGGCCTACGAGGTGGTTGCCGCCATCGATTCCGGAGACGACCTCAACCTGCGTGAGGAGCTCGGCGACCTTCTGTTGCAGGTTGTTTTCCACAGCCAGATTGCGCAGGAGCAAAACCGGTTCTCCCTCGACGCCGTCGCGCTCGACATTGCTCAAAAACTCGTGCGCCGTCATCCCCATGTTTTCGGCTCTGAAACCGCGCGCGATTCCGCAGCGGTTTTGGTGCGCTGGGAAGAGATAAAAAACGCGGAGAAAGAAGCTGCAGGATTGAAAAATTCGACATCTGCTTTGGACGGTGTGAGCCCGGGTCTGCCAGCTCTCCAGCATGCAGCTAAGATTCAAAAAAAGGCTGCTGCCGTGGGTTTTGACTGGGACGCACCCGAACCGGTTTTGACAAAAATCGAGGAGGAAACCTCCGAAGTGAGAGCCGCTTTGGGCGAAGGCGGCCGGCATTTGGAAGAGGAAATCGGAGATTTGCTTTTCGCAGTCGTCAACCTTTCCCGGCACGCGAGGGTGGATGCGGAAGTCGCCTTGAGCCGGGCGACGCGCAAATTTGAAAGACGGTTCCGCAAAATGGAATCGCTCGCCGCCGGGCGCGGGGAAATTTTGGCGGGTCAGTCCCTGGAATCCCAGGACCGGTTGTGGGAAGAGGTCAAGCGACTTGAAAACGCGATACCTGTACTCGGAGACAACCACCCCGCGTGACCGGCGTTACCGCCTCCGGGAGCGGGCGTGTGATACCACGCTCCTCCCCTGCGGGAGGATGGTTCCTACGCACCTTTCGCGCTGTGCCCACTGTTGACCGCGGACAGAAGTCCCCTCAAGGGCCAGAACAGGAGATGGAGAGGGGCGTGTATCACCCGCAGGATGGGAATCCCCACACCGCGCAAGACCGGGTCGACGATTTTCTGAATGGCCTCCACCCCATCGTACAACAGACTGACCCCGATCAGGGTGAGAAGTCCGATGAGCTTCTGTTCCGGGCTCAAATCAGGAATAAGATGCTGAATCCGGGCGGCCCAGGCAAACTGTTCCAAACCATTCCACTTGTTGAAGGTTTCCACCAAAAGAAGCAGTCCCACCCAGCCCACAAGCAAGTAAACCGTCTCCGACAGTATCGGCAGCTTTTGTAAAATCCGCAGCGTGATCTTGCCGAGGAACTGGATGAAGATCAGTCCGAACACCACCGTGGAGCAAACAACCCACACGTCTTTACTGAGGGAAACCGCGGCGACGATGTTGTCGAAGCTGAGAGTAACGTCCAAGATGACGATGCCCAAGATTGTGCGCCCGAGGCCCCAGTCTGGAACGGCCACGCCGGACACCTTTTCACGCTGGTCCGTGAAATGCGCACTCATAATGTACACCAGATATGCGGCCCCGATCAGTCGCACAGGTGTGTACATGGAGAGCAGGGGCGCGGTGATCACCAGCCCAATGCACCGGCCGATATAGGCCGTAACCGTCGCGGCAATCAGCGCAATCCTCCTCTGGAAGGGGTTTAGATGCTCCGCCAAAGCGCGAACTCCCAGCATGTTGTCAATGGAAAGCAAAACCTCGATGATGGCCATGGAAACCAACGCCGGCCATTTTTCCATCAGTTCCTGAGGGTCAGCCAGCTTGCTCAGCTCGCCCAGAAGGTCAAAAATATTGAATTCGAACATAAGGGGTGGGGCGGTTCAAAAAACCGCAATCCGTGGAGGTGTACGCTGCCTTGTCCCGAAAAGCGAGTCTTTCAGAATACTCGGATTGTAACTTTTCGGCCCGGAAAACACCCCGCACCGGCGCCCGACACGGGCATTGCGCCCCCCGCCGCACTGCGGCATGGTTCTCGATCCGCGCCGCACACCGGGCGCCCTCATCATTCCAGTCCCTGTTCGTTTTGCCATGGAAGCCCAGATCGAAGCCGTCCATCTTTCCGCCCTCGCCGCCATCGAATCCGCACCCGATGACACCCACCTTGAGCAGGTGCGAGTTCGTTTTCTGGGCAAGGGCGGTGAGATCACCAGTTTGTCCGACCGCATGCGGGAGGTCTCCAAGGAAGACAAGCCGCGCATTGGAAAAATTCTGAATGAAACGCGTTCGGCAGTAACAACCGCCCTCGAGCAAAAGCGCACCCGTCTGGTGGCGGAAAAAGAAACCCGTGCGTTCGAGACCGTGGATGTTTCTCTTCCTGGCACGTCATTCCCAGCCGGGTCCCTGCATCCCATCACCCAACTCATGGATCGGGCTGTTTCCATCTTTCGCAGAATGGGTTTTGCGTTGGCCGACGGGCCCGACATCGAAACAGAGTGGCATTGCTTTGACGCGCTCAACACGCCTCCGGATCATCCAGCGCGCAACGAAGCGGACACCTTTTACATGGCCGACGGCAGGCTGCTGCGCACCCACACATCCACGGTTCAAATCCGGACGCTTGAGAAATGCGCGCCTCCCGTGCGCATCATTGCGCCCGGAGCCGCCTACCGGCGCGATGAGGTGGATGCCACGCATCTCGCGCAATTCACCCAAATGGAGGGCCTTTACGTGGATGAGGGGGTGACTCTCGGGGATTTGCGGGGAACGCTCGAATACTTTTTCCGCGAGCTGTTCGGGCGTGACGCGCAGTTCCGTTTTCGGCCGCATTTTTTCCCGTTCACCGAGCCGAGTTTCGAAGTGGACATCCGCGCGGCGGCGCTCGGTGGCGGGCGCTGGTTGGAAATCGCGGGGTGCGGCATGGTGGACCCGGCTGTCTTTGAAGCAGTCAACGCCCGGCGCGGCGACACGGCTCTGGATCCCGAACGCCACACGGGGTTTGCCTTTGGCTTCGGTCTGGATCGTCTGGCGATGATTCAGTCCGGGGTTCCCGACATCCGTTTTTTCACCGACGGGGACCAACGGTTTCTTTCCCAGTTTTAACTGGTTATAAATTCATAGACATGCGGGTTTTACGTTATGAAAGTTTCCCTCAACTGGCTTCGTGAATTGGTCGACTTTCCCCAGGGTGCCTCCGCCCTGTCCGAGTTGCTCACCATGGCAGGCGTGGAAGTCGAAGGCATCCACACCCGGGGCGTCGAAAGCGACCAGGTCGTCGTCGCCCAAATTCTTTCCTCGGATCCCCACCCCAACGCCGACCGCCTTTCAGTTTGCAAGGTGGATGACGGGTCGGGCGTTCCCCTGCAGATCGTCTGCGGTGCCAAAAATTACACGGTTGGAGACAAGGTTCCCCTCGCCCGCTCAGGCGCGGTATTGCCCGGCGACTTCAAAATCAAATCCGGGAAACTGCGCGGCGTGGAATCCCAGGGAATGATGTGCAGTGCCCGGGAACTGGGCATTGCCGAGGACGCAGCAGGCCTTTTGATTCTGGACTCCTCTTCAACGCCGGGAACGCCTTTGAGCGCCCTGTTTCCCGCGGACTCCGTGCTGGATTTGGAGGTCACGCCCAAC
>JBILWF010000707.1:0-2521 GCA_044370075.1 Chthoniobacteraceae bacterium
GGGGTCGTGCTGTGCCGACACCTGCCTCGTAATTGGTGATCGTGTTGCTCACCCGTGAATGATTGAAGCGGGCACCCGTCGTCAGGTAGGTGCCCGGAGCAATGGTCCATGTGTCGGTGGCGAAGATGCCAAACGTATCTGACCGCCCCTTGACCTTCACATCGTCGACCGCTGCCTCGCAATCGAAAGGCGATCTTGATGCGCTGATGTTTCCATCGCAATCCCCTTGTGAGGCACCGTACCTCATCTGGCTGCCATCGTAGCTGGCACCCGTCGTCAACTGGTGAGTGTCGATAATCCTGGTCACGTTGACGCTGGTTCCGTAGCCTGTCTGGCGAGTCGCGGTGTAATTCATGACCGCATCTACCGCACCGTTTTCGAATCCTGCATCGCCATTGACGGAGTCACGATTGCTTGAGCGAACGTAGGCATTCGTGGCCAGTTGCGTGTCTCCGTCAAGAAGTCGCTGAAGGTTGAAGTTCAGCATGGTGAGCTGGTTCTTCGTGCGGTCCGGGTGGGTATAAACCCAGCGGCGATTGGTCTGGTACATACCCGCCACGGTCCCGCCATCGTCGTAGCCGTGGCTCGGCAGCAAGCCATTACCCAGCAGATTGCTCTGTCCGTGCAGCAGTGACACATCCCAGTTCACGTCAGCCTGCGTCTTACCCACTTTCGCGAAAACATTACCTAATTGACCGGAAGAATAATCTCTCCAACCGTCCTCATGAAACGCCGTCGCGGCGATGAAACGGTGTGAGCCATCCTGGGACTTTTCGCCGTAAGTCACGTCAGCGCGTTTACGCATGAAACTGCCCAGAGAAAGCTTCACGTCAGTACCCGGCGCCGTCAGTCCCGATTTAGTCGTGAAGGCGAGCGCGCCACCGAGTGTGTTCAGGCCATACACAGGGTTCGATCCGGGAATGAGAGAAATATTCGAGATGGCCGCTTCAGGAATCATGTCCCAATTGACCACGTCACCGAAGGGCTCGTTGACCCGAACACCGTCGAGGTAGACCGACAAGCCCTGCGATGTCCCCAACAGGCCGGACAAGCGGAAGCCTCGGTAAGTAATGTCTGCCTGGAACGGGCTGCCCTGGAATTCATTGATATTGACGCCGGTGAGATTCCTCGACATGTACTCAGGAATATTTATCGACTGGCTGTTGTGAATATCTTCTCCGCCGTAGCTTTGCACGTCATAAGGCAGCTTGTTCTTCTCGATACCCAAACCTGGCAGGGGCGAGGTGCCCACGACTTCAACTGCCTGCAGTTTTTTATCATTGGTCTCCTGCGCCTGAATGAGCGGCTGCGCAAAAAGGGCCGCCACGGCGACCGCTAGGGTTGTCGCCTTCAACTGGGGATATGCATTCTTCATCGGTTGCTCGTTATGGTTATGGTTATGGTTATGGTTATGTTTATGGTTATGGTGAAGTTTGGGGTTGGCGGCGTATGTTAGTTAACTGAGCTCACAGTGAAAATAGGAGAAATTCCCAACGCACCCTATTTATGAATAAGAAGTTATCCAATTGAGAATATTTGGTTCTCATCACGGTCATCATCAATACGTTGGAGAGATTCATCAGCATCGTCAGGCGCCGGCAATTACAATCGGTGCCGGTAAATCAGTGAGCACAGTTCTCCCCCAGAGCAATGACAGAGCACCCCTTGCACATCATGCTGGTCGATGACCATGCGGTCGTCCGCGCTGGTTACAAGCGCTTCATTGAGCTCGACCCACAGCTTCATGTCATCGCCGAGGCCGCCACCGGTGAAGCGGCTTATACGCTATTGGAAACGACAAGGATCGATGTCGTGATCATGGACCTGTCGATGCCAGGTCAAGGTGGGTTCGAGACGCTGCGACGAATGATGAACCGCTTTCCACAGCAAAAAGTGCTGATCTTCTCTATGCACGAGAACGCATCAATCGCCAAACAGGCGCTTCAGCTGGGCGCTTGCGGCTATCTGACCAAGAGCATGCCACCGGATCTCATCGTGAGCGCAATCCATGATGCAATGGCAGGCGCGACACCCGTGGCAGACAGCATCGCCGATGCACTTCAAGACCTCAATGACAACAAGCTGCCTCATCTTGAGCTGCTGCCTCGCGAGTTCGAGATTTTCATTCGGCTGGCCAACGGCGACAGCATCGAACAAATCAGCGACAAGCTTCACCTGAGTCCCAAGACGGCCGCCAACTATCAAGCCAACATACGCAAGAAGCTGAACGTGAACTCCACGCTGGAGCTTTATCAGTATGCGCGAGAGCATGGGCTGCTCGACACCTCCTGACGACTGGAGGGATGCGACACCCGCTCCTGTGTCATTCAAAAAATCAGCTGGAAATCTTTGTCAGTAAGCGATGTTGCTATACTGCATGGATGCCACCAGAGCAACACGCAGCAAGCGTTCACGCTCGTTTAACACCCGGTTGAGACAATTAAAAGATGCCCCAGACACGACGCTTCAAATCGGCTCCGCTGCACTCCCTGATATCCGCTGCGCTTGCTGCTGCGGGCAC
>JBILWF010000665.1:0-2518 GCA_044370075.1 Chthoniobacteraceae bacterium
GACAAGACGTTTGCGACATTTATTGCCGATCTCAAATCGCGCGGTCTTTTGGATGAGACCTTGGTGGTGGTCATGGGGGAGTTCGGGCGCACTCCCAAGTTCAATGCAGGCGGCGGACGTGATCACTGGGGCCCCTGTTTTTCCATTGCGCTTGCCGGGGCCGGTGTGGGCGGCGGACAGATCATCGGGGCCAGCGACCGTTTGGGCGCGTTTCCCGCGGACCGTCCCGTGACGCCGGCGAATCTCGCTGCGACGATTTTCCACCTGTTGGGAATCGATCCTCATGCGGAGTTTATCGATCCAACGGGAAGGCCCCGTTACGCCACCGACAACGGCGTCCCTTTGAAGGAAATCGTGGGTTGATCCCGAACCTGAGGCGCTCAATCTTCCGGTCCCGCGTGGGGCGCGTCCACTGGCCGCATTCGTTTACAAAGCGGGGCTTTTCACACGTTGAAGACACTGCAGGAGGTACGGCAGAAGCTGTTTTTTTCGCGACACGACCCCGGCCAGTTCCCAGATGTGATGGGATTTTTCCGGGTAATCGATTGTTGCTAAAAAATCCGCTTCCCCCCGCACCAAAAGCAGGGAGGTCTGCTCGTTGATGTCGGTTACGAGCAGTGCGGCAAAGAGAAGTTTCTTCTGCAAGCGCCTGGTTTCGAGGGCTTCGAGCAACGCATCCCGTTTCTCCCAGAAATGTGCGAACGAAAGTTCCTCGATTTGGGCGACGGTAAACTTGTGTCCGTTTTCCTCGTACAATTTGGAGTCTGCGTTGATGGCCTTGGAAGGCGTCATGGTAAGCAGCGGGGAACCGACCGAAAAAATCTCGTTGGCCAACTCGGTGGGGTCGGTCTCCGCTCGCTCGGCCAGATGCTGAAGCAGGTCGCGGTCGGTTGGCGTGGTGGTGGGTGATGTCAGGTTGAGCGTGTCGGAAATGAGTCCCGCCATGAGGAGTCCGGCAACCGGTTTGGGGATGGGGATCCCACTGTTGCGGAAGCACAGGGTGATGATGCTGCTGGTGGAGCCCAACGGATTGTTCCAGAACAGGATGGGGGTGTGGGAACTGAACCCGCCGAGTTTGTGGTGGTCGAGAATCTCGACAATGGGAACATCCTCCGCACCGCGCACCGCCTGGGTCAGTTCGTTGTGGTCCACCAAAATCAACTGTCGGGGAATCGGTTTAAGAAAGTCCGATTTGGACAGAATTCCCACCAGGCGGCCCTCCTCGTCCAATACCGGAAAAACAAACTGCCCGCTTTGAGCCGCCTTGATGCGGGCATCTTCCAGCGGCGTATCGCTGAGAAAGGAGGCGTACTCAGTCTGGATCATCTGTTCGACGCGCACCGCGCCACGCGCCAGCAGCACGGTCGTCGCGGTGTCATGCGGTGATGAGATCAGCGTGACTTTGCGCGAACGGGCCGCGTTGCGGATCTCCTCGGGAATGGGCAAGTCGCCGGTGACTACAATGGCGTGTACGCGTTCAGCAATGGCCAGTTCCTGAATGTGCGGACGGTCCCCAACGAAAAGAACGACTTTTTTGTCGCGATAGCGGCGCAGCCGGGGAATGAAGGATTCCTGTGCCATGGCACCGACCATGAGCAATTGTTCCACAGGCTCAGGATGCAGCGAACCGGCCACAAGAGCTCCCCCGAAGGTGGTCACGATGTCCGCGAGCGAGGCGGTAATGAGCCGCGCTGCGGACGCATCATCGCGTGCCGGAAAGAGATGGCTGGTGATTTTGAACGCGCTCAAAAGACCGAGACAGCGGCTTGTCTCGTCCGTGACCGGCAGGCCCCGGAGATTTTTTTGTTCAATGAGCTGAATGGCATCGTAAACCGGTGTGTCGGCATGCACGCAGATGACTTTGCGCCCCATCACGTCCGCAACCTTCGGGGATAAATCAGTAACAAGCATGGGGGCCTCGACCCCGAATTTCCGCAGCACATAATCGATGCGTTCGTTGGTGTTGCCGCAGCGTGCGGCCACGACGCCCTCGGCGCCGGAGAGTTTTTTAAACTCGGCGTACGCAACCGCGGAGCAAATCGAATCCATGTCCGGGTTTCGGTGGCCGATTACAATGGTTTGCATGGGAAGATGTCCAAAAATGGAGGGTAAAGGATTTCTCGGGGTGGAGAAGGGGCGATGCTGGGGGAAGGAATGCACGCGCGCCAGCCTTCCTCGCAGTGTGGGGTATCTCGACGATCTTCGAGGAATGCCTCACGCTCCCGCAGCCGGGGGGCGCGGTGGCACTTTCCCGGAGGAGCGCAACCACATGCCTCGGGAGTTGCGGCATGCAAACCAACCACCCGCGAGACCGGGCCGGATGCGCGACGGACCGCCGCGGGATCCCACTCAAAGGACGAGATCTTTGACCAGATTTCCGTGAATGTCCGTCAATCGGAAGTCGCGTCCCTGATAGCGGTGGGTGAGGCGTGTGTGCTCCACGCCCATGAGATGCAGAATGGTGGCGTTTAGGTCGTGAACATGGACCGGTTTATCCACGATGTTGTAACAGAAATCA
>JBILWF010000698.1:0-2516 GCA_044370075.1 Chthoniobacteraceae bacterium
CCGCGTCGTGGTGCAGGGCCTCGGCGCGATGGGCGCGCGCGTGGCCGCTTTGCTGGCCAAAGAAGGCGCCACGGTCATCGCTGCGGACACCGACGCCGCGGTCGCAGAGCGCGTCGCGTCGTCGACCGGCGCGCGCCTCGTCGCCGCGGATGATGTCTGGGACCAAGCCGCCGACCTGTTCTGCCCATGCGCCACGAGCGGCGTGCTCACCTCGGAGACCGCCGCCCGCCTGCGTGTCCGCGGCGTCGTCGGCGCCGCGAACAACCAGCTCGACGCGCCCGAGGTCGACGCCGAGCTGATGCGCCGCGGCGTGCTCTACGCCCCCGACTACGCCGTGAACAGCGGCGCCATCACGCTCACCGCCCGCGAGTTTCTCGAGCGGCGCTCCGACCTTCGCGACATCGCCGCCCTCGGCGAGCGGGTCGAGGAGACCGTCACGCGGATCTTGGAAACCTCTGCGCGTACGGGCAACCCGCCGCAGCAGGTCGCTGACCGCCTCGCGGACGACGCCCTCGTGCGACCGCGCAGCACCGAGCGCCAGTTCTGGCCGCTGCGCTGAGCCGCGCGCCCGGCGCGGGCCTGCGCCCGACGACCAGCCCGCCGCGCCGCATCTCGACCTTGTGGGTCCGCGTCGAACCGAGGGAAACGCATGGTCTCGTCGCGGCCCACGCGCTCATCGACGCCGCGCTCTTCGCCCACCCTGAGCTGCGGCGGGCGCTGGTCACGGTGCGCTGGACAACGGCGCTGCGGACCGAGGCGGCGGTCTGCGCCCACTTGGCTTGGGCGGCGCGCGCAGGCGGGCGCGTCTCGACATGGGCCCCGCTGTGCGCGCCCGGCGCCCCCGTGAACCCGCAGGCGGCGGCCTTCGCGACCCCAGGGGACTGCGCCGCCTGCGTCTTCTACCGCGCCCGCGCGTGCCAGGGCTTTGGCGACGAGGACGTGCCCTTTGCCCGACTCACGGACGCGGCCCCCGCGCTCTCCGACGCCGCGCCCGCCCTCGCCGACCCCTCAAGCGCCCGCTTCGACGGCCAGACACCCGCCGCCTATTGGGCGCCACCGCGCCGTGCCATCGCCGCGCTCGGGGCCGCAACCCGCGCTGCCGGCGGCACGCTCTGGGATCTGGGCGGCGGCAGCGGCTTCGTCGCGGGGCTCTTGGCGCGCGACGAAGGGCTGCGCGTCACCGTCTTTGACCAAGGCGACGTCTGGTCCGGACCGCCCGGGGTCGAGCGCGTCGTCGGTGACCTGCGCGCGCGCATCACAGGGCGCACGCCGCCCGCGGCTGTGCTCGTCTCGTGGCCACCGACGGGTGACGCCTTTCGGGACGTCGTGCGTGCGCTCCGCCCGCGGGTGCTCGCCTATGCCTACGACGCCGAGGGCGCGTGCGGGCGGCGTCGGACGCACGCGGGCCTCGTGACCGACGGCCTCGACGCCCAGTGGTTTCGAGGCGACGCCGACGACTTCGCGCCCCTGCCCTGGCTCGTTCGCAGGTTCGCCTGCGCTGTGCGCGCGTCTCGCGACGCGCCGGGTATCGGCCACGGCGGGCGCTTCGAGCTCCGCACCGCAGATACGTTTGCGCCGCCGGGCGACGCGGTCACGCCCTATCCGTGGGAGGCGTGCTGACGAACTGCCGGCGTTACTTGGCGCGGTTCGGGAGCGGCCGGCTCGGATCGCGCTTGTAGAGCGCGACCCCATTTTTCTCGCCGATGAGGCTGTAAGCGCTCGTCGACTTGAGCTGAGTGTAGACCTTGCGCGTCGCGGCATCGAGCGCCCCCGGCTCGAGCAAGATAAAGTCGGCGCCCCAGCCATCGGGGAACATCTCGATCTGGTCGCGTGACGAGACGTGCGCGCCGACCCGCTGGCTCGCGGATACCGACGCGTCTGCCGGGATCTGCGCGATGAGCTCAAGCAGCGCGTCGTAGCGCTCAGACTGGCGCGTATCGAGGGTGCGGTTCAGACGCGTGAAGCCGCCCCGGAACGCGTCGCTGGGCGCGAGCGCGCCGTACTTGGCCGAGAACACCGCGCCGGAGACGAACATGCCGAGCACCAGCGCGGGCACCAGGCGCCGCGGATCGAGCGCAAAGAAGCTGACGATGCGCGCTCGGTCGAGCTCCGACAGCGCGATGGGCGTGAGCGCGAAGGCGACCGGAAAGAGCACAACCGGGTACTGAAAGTGCGTCGAGAACACCGGCGCGCGGCTCGCGAGCAGCAGGAACGCGAAGCCGTAGAGCATCATGACCTTGCCGCGCCGGGCCAGGAACGGGAGAAAGAGCAGCGGGCCGAAAATCTTCAACAAGAACAAAAGCTTCGGTTCAGCCGTGACGTGCTTGAGCACAAAGAACGGGTTTGTCATGAGCGACGCGAGCAGCGCCCGCAGCCCGCCTTTGCCCTCGGGGATCAGGTCGACGTAGTAGTAGGCGTAGCCATAGGCGTCCTTGCTGTCCTTCATGAAGATGCCGGCGTCCGGCATGACCGCCACCTTGACGAAGACGAAGTAGGCGAGCGCGAGCCCGATCGTC
>JBILWF010000667.1:0-2511 GCA_044370075.1 Chthoniobacteraceae bacterium
CGCCCAGCCTCATCCACGCCGGCAATGCGTAAAAAGCCGGCGGCCCGGAGACGCTGCTCGTGTTCGAGAGTGCACCGGGCCGCCATGAAATGAAAAGTTCTACCGGGAAACCGGAGGAACCGTTCGGACTGCGCCGAAAATTAGCGGGTCTTTTTCTCCCGAACCGCCATGGCCTGCTTGCCCTTGCGGTTGCGGAGGTAGGTCAACTTGGAGCGGCGGGCGGTTCCGGCCGTTTCCACTTCGATTTTCGCAACGCGCGGGGAGTGCACAGGGAAAACCCGCTCAACGCCCTCCCCGTACGAAATGCGCCGAACCGTAAATGTCGCGTTGATGTCGGTGCCCCGCCTGCCGATCACGATCCCGGAGTAAATCTGAATGCGCTCTTTATCTCCCTCCACCACACGCGTGTGCACGCGGACTGCATCGCCCACATTGAAGGATGCGACGTCTTTCTTCATCTGCTCCTGATTGATCTTGTCGATAATGGCTGCCATAAAATTCTCCTCTACGCGGGTTTCAAAGGGGGGCGGGATCTAAAAGTCTCCGGGACGTGAAGGCAATCGAAAAATTGCGGTTTATGCCAAAACCCGCCCCCCAAAATGCCCTCGCCAACCGGTCGGGATGCGATACGGTTTCCCGCCGCGGCAAACCACACGCCCCATGCCCCCGCTTATTGATCTCCATAGCGACGAATTCTTCATGGGACAGGCCCTGCGGATGGCTCAGAGGGCTTGGGATCAGGAGGAGGTGCCGGTCGGGGCGGTCATCGTGAACCACGGGGAAATCATTGCGCGCACCTGCAACCAGGTTGAGACACTCCGCGACGCCACGGCCCATGCGGAAATGCTCGCCATTACCCAGGCGGAGGCGGCGCTCGGCGACTGGCGCCTGACCGAGTGCGACCTGTACGTCACTAAGGAACCCTGCCCAATGTGCGCCGGCGCGCTGGTTCATGCCCGCATCCGGCGGGTCATTTTTGGATGTTCCTCCCCGAAAGACGGCGCGGCAGGCAGTCTCATGAATCTTTTGCAACACCCCCAGTTGAATCACCGCTGCGAAATCACCTCCGGCGTCCGCCAGCACGACTGTGCAGCGCTTCTCCAGTCCTTTTTTCGCGAAAAACGAAAAACCCCCTCCCCATGAAACGCGCTCTGGGAATCGACTACGGTGACGTCCGCATCGGTCTCGCCCTCTCGGACGAATTGCGGATGCTCGCGCACCCGCTGGAGACCGTTCCCAACTCACCCCGGGCCCTTGCGCACATCACCGGACTCATTGCAGAAAAGTCCGTGGACGCGCTGGTTGTGGGCCTGCCGAAAAACATGGACGGCTCCAAGGGACCCGCCGCGCAAAAAGCCGAGGCGTTTGCAAACCAACTGCGCTCTGCGAACCCGGGGGTCCGCGTTCTCCTCTGGGACGAACGCATGACCACGGTTGCCGCCCAGCGGGCCCTGCATGAGGCGGGACGGAACGCCAAAAACAGCCGGGCCGTGGTGGATCAGGTCGCGGCCCAGCTTATTCTTCAAGGCTGGCTGGATTCCCAGAGCGGATTCTCCCTCTGAAAAACAAAGGGTAATTCCCAGGGGAAAAAACCAGTTTCTCCGCAGGAACAGCCGCTTATTTCGTCTTCTTTTTCACCTCTTTTTGGGGGGAAGCTTGGTCTGCGTTGTGCTTCAGATCGTGGATAGCCTTCGAATCCGCCCTCGCCTCCTGATGAAGCGCCTTGCGTTCTTGTTTAGTCACCTTCCCATCGGCCTTCGCCGCGGCCTCACCGGCGTTCAATTTGGCTTCCATCGCCTGCAGTTGCGCAGCTTCGTGCCCGGTCAACCGACCAGACTGCACCCCCTTGCTGATACGCTGCGTCTGGCTTGTCTCTTTTTTGTCCAAACCGGAGGTTTCGATTCTTCCGGCAAAAGCCGGCTCAAGAAAGCCGCAAGAAACAAGGATTGCGGTGGAGATGGTCGGCAGGGGTGAATGCTGGAACATATTGGAACCCGCTAACAAGCATCGGGTTAAAGTCCAGCCTCCAGCTTTAATCAAGTCCAGCCGGATCCTTTCCAGACATTCTGTAATCCACCATCCCCTGCGGCGCTCGCTCCCCCGCAAGCCGCGTCTACAACCCAGCCTCGGCGACAACCCTCTCCAGATCGGCATGCCGCGCCGCGTCGTAGTGGTGCGTACGGATACCCAACTCCGCAGCCGCCGCCACATTTTCGGCGAGATCATCGATGAAGAGCATTTTTGACGGCTCGACCCGGAATCGATCCAACGCCGCGCGGTAAATAGCCGGGTCCGGTTTCATAGCACGAACCTCGTGGGAAAAAACCGCGTCCGAAAAACACTCAAACACCGGATAGCGCGGTAGAAAATATTCGGTGTGCAGATCGTTGGTATTGGAGAGCAAAAAAAGCGGCACCCGCTTGTGAAGCCGGCGCACCAGTGCATGCGTCTGCTCGATGGGTTCGAAAATCTCCTGCCAGGCCGCGCGCAGCTCCGCCGGGTCCCCGTGGT
>JBILWF010000666.1:0-2511 GCA_044370075.1 Chthoniobacteraceae bacterium
CCCGAGGTGCTCCAGTGCTTGCACATCGACCGCCCCGTGACGGCTGTGGCCGGGTTCACCGACGGGATTGAACGCATCAGCCTCCATCTGGCACGCCGGGTGCCGGAACCGGGGTTCTTTCTGCCCCTGTTTGAAGCGGTGCGCCGCGCCGGGGCCGCTGCCGCAGTGCCCATCGGCGCGTACCTCGACTCGGAGACCGTCCGCGCGCAATCCGACGATGACAAAACCCTGCTGTGTGTCGTGCGCCATGCCGCTGTATGACGAAACCCAACTACCGCTGGATTGCGGTTCCAAGATAGGAAGCGGCGGAGAGGGCGACGTCTTCCAGCTCCAACAAACCGCCTCCCACTGCGCGAAAATCTACCACAAGCAGCCTCTCCCCCCGGAGAAGGTGCACAAACTACGCGCATTGCGTGCACTGGGTGCGCCGCCCTCCGACCTGCAGCAGGTGGCGGCCATTCCACTAAGCCTCCTCTTCAAGCATCCGGGGGGACGGGATCCGGTGGGTGTGGTGCTGCCTTTTGTGGATGGGCGCGACATTCACGACCTCTACAACCCCGGCGCGCGGCAAAAGTATTTTCCCCGGGCACATCTCGGGTTTTTGGCCGCCACGGCCCAAAATCTCGCGTTCGCGTTCCAGAAGCTGCACACGCGCGGCATCGTCATGGGCGATGTGAACGAGCAAAACATCAAGGTGTTGAACGACGCCACAGTGCGCCTGATTGATTGCGACAGCTTTCAGATTTCCACCGGCACCGGTTTTTTTCCCTGCCCGGTGGGAAGCTCGATGTGGACGGCTCCGGAACTCGTTGGACGGGTGCTGGGAAACGCCCCGCGTACTCCCAACCAGGACGCGTTTGGTCTCGCGCAACTCATCTTTCTCCTGCTGTTTGCAGGACGTTATCCCTTTGCGGGAATTCCAGCCCCCGGGGTGAGTTTGGACCCCAACGAGGCCATCGCGCACTTTGCGTTCGCCTACGATCCCGCGCCGCCCAAACGCCTGCTGCAGCCCCCGGCACACACGGTACGCCTGAGCGATTTTCCTTTGCAGATCGGCGGGCTGTTTCTACGCGCTTTCCGTGCGGAAGGCGCACGCCCCAACGGCCGCCCCAGTCCGGCGGAATGGATTGCCGCGCTTTCCGGCCTGCAGAAGGAGCTGACGGTCTGCTCCCGGAACAAAGCGCATGTGTTTTGGAAGGGGGTGTCCCGCTGCCCGTGGTGCCGCATTCTGGAGGACTCGGGCGTCGATCTTTTTCCGGAACCCTTCGATCCCTCAGCAGCCGGCCTCCTCTGGCCGCCGGACACTTTTGAATTCGAGGAAGCGTTTTTTTCCCCGGTGCCGGATGCGCTTTTGCAGGAGGCCCGCCTCGTGGCGCGTCTTCCGCAGAAGTCAGGACTCGACTGGATCTCCGCCGCGCTCCAGAGGATCGGGGTATTCCGGAATTTTTTGACGGGCCGCCAGCTGCAGGATCTGAGACGGGAGATGGCCAGTTTGGACGAGGCCCTGCAAGCGACCCGGACAAGGCTGCAGCGCCTCAACCAGCAGTCCCGCCAGCGTCTGGGGACCCTCCGCACCGGGGCGGAGGGTTCGGCTCGTATGCTCCAACACGGCGCGGGAGGGCAGAGCGCAGCCCATGCCGCCGCGCTTGCCGAGGCGGAACGGCGTGTCCGAGAAGCCGCTCTGAACGAACACCTTGGCGAAGCGGAAATTGACGAAGCGGAAATCACCGGCATCGGGGCAGGACGCAAACGCACGCTGCGCAGTCACGGCATTCAAACCGCAGCCGACCTGCGCGAGGACCGGTTGCGTGGGCTGCCGGGCTTCGGCGCGGGCCTCATTCAGCGGCTGATGGACTGGCGGGAGGAAATCGAAGGGGAGTTTCATTTCCTCAACCACGGCGGATATCGAAAACAAATTCAGCAGCAGGCCGCGGAAATTCTGCGCCGGCAATCCGCCGAGGTGCGGCAAAAGATTCAGGAAATCCTGCATGCGGCGCGGAAGCTCAAGGACGCCCACCGCGCGGAGTTCCGATCCCTCGAAGCAGGGTATCAGGAACAACTGCTTAAAAAAGAGGTGCTTGGGATCCGGATCGAGGCGCTCCTGTGAGGGGGACGAACGCGGTGGAAAAGTTCTGGGTGGAACGCTCAACGCCCTTTCCCAAAAGCAGCCGCTTCGTGGCGGTAAACATTCTGTTAAAGGTGTGGTCGACGCGGAATTTGTCCCAAGGCCAAACGGTGTAACCGAGGTATGTCCAACGCCAGATTGTGGGGCGAGCTCCAGTGCGGGACCGACCCGGGAGTCGTAGCCGGGCTGGCCGGAGCTGGCGTTGATGAAGTGGACGGAGGATGCGACCGAGACTTGCCGCGAAAAAAGTCGAAAAATGAAACTACCCTGTGCCGAGTGTGATAGTGTAGGCGTCAAGTTCTACATCCCACTAAAATGAAAGAGGTCCTTTTTGAAATACGTGAAGACGAAATAGATGGGGGATTCGTGGCCACTTGTTTCGGGCA
>JBILWF010000699.1:0-2507 GCA_044370075.1 Chthoniobacteraceae bacterium
GCCATGGTCGACGCGGTCTACGCGCGCCTCCTGAGCGCCGGCCTTGACGAGGCGCGCGTCCACTGCGACCGCTTCGTGACTCAGGCAGATGTCGCGCCCCGCGAGCGCCCCGCCGCGCCCGAGAGCCGTCCGGCGGACAAGCTCAAGGCCGCGCTCCACGCACTCAAGTTCTCCCTGTTTCACCTCGTCGGCCTCTTCGCTGCGGGCTCGATCCTCGCTGGGGGTCACCGCATCCCGATGGGCCTCGCGCTCGTCCTCGGCGCGTATGTTGTGGGCGACGCGCTCGGGGGCGACGACACCTCGACGCCGACCTACACCCGCCCCGGCCTGCTGACCGCGCAGCTCTGGTTCGCGCTGCCGCTGCTGGCGTTCATCGTCTTCACCGCCGTGTGGAGCGTGTGCGATACGGATCCGCTCGGCTTCGGCGCGGCGATTCACGCGCTCACGGGCTACGACGCGCTCGCCGCGCGCGCGCTCAACACAGCAGGCCACGACCTCGCGACCACCGTGATCACCGGCCTCATGATCGGCCTCGTCGGCACGATCGTCGGGCACGAGCTCACGCACCGCACATGGGACCGCGTATCGCTCGGGATCGGCCGCGGCCTGCTCGCGTTCAGCTTCGACACATCGTTCGCCATCGAGCACGTCTACGGGCACCACCGCTATGTGTCGACGACGCTCGATCCCGCGACCGCGCCACGTGGCCGGAATGTCTACACGCACATCTTGGTCTCGACCGTGCGCGGCAACCTGAGCGCGTGGCACATCGAGGTCGAGCGGCTGAAGAAGCGCGGGCTCTCCCCGCTGTCGCCGCGCAACGCCTTCATCCGCGGGCACCTGCTGAGCGTGGAACTCGTCGCCTACGCATGGGCGATGGACGGCGCCGCGCCGGCGGCCTTCTTCGTCGCCTGCGCGCTCTGGGGCAAGGCGCTGCTCGAGATCGTGAACTACATGGAGCACTACGGCATCGTCCGCGACCCCGCGACGCCCGTGCAGCCGCGGCACTCGTGGAACACGAACCGCCGCGTGAGCTCGTGGACGATGTTCAACCTGACGCGCCACTCGCATCACCACGCGCAGGGCGAAGTGCCCTTCCACGCGCTGCGGCCGTACCCGAACGCACCGATGATGGTGAGCGGCTACCTGACGACGATCCTGCTCACGCTCGTCCCGCCGCTCTGGTTCAGGCTCATGGCGCCCCGCGTGGCGGCGTGGGACCGCGACTTCGCTACGGCTGAGGAGCGGGCGCTCGCGGCGCGGGCGGGATAAACGTCATCGCGCGCTCCGCGAGCGCGGTGATGGTCAACGACGGGTTCACGCCGGGGTTCGCGGAGATTGCCGAGCCGTCGATCACGAGCAAACCCGGGTAGCCGTGCACGCGGTGCTGGGCGTCGATCACGCCCTCATCAGCCGTGGCGCCCATGGCGGCCCCGCCCAGGATGTGCGCCGTAGTGGGCACACCGAACAGCGTCTCGGTCAGGATGCTCTGCGGCGTTCCATTGATCTTGGCCGCGACCCGATGCCCCAGGTCGGTCGCTTCGGGGAGCGACGCCTTTGGCGCCTCACCCTCACTGATCTCGGTCGTCACCCCATCGCGAAAGCCGTTGTGCACCCCGCGGCCGAGGCGCATGCGGAGCTTGCCCTCGCCCGCCCGCATGTAGAGCAGGATCATCGTGAACTTGGCCCAGTCGGGCACGAGCGCCGCACGCAGCGTACGTATCGGGTGCCGGACGAAGAAGCCCAGGGCGTGCGCGAGGCGGCGGCCGAGTGTCTCGCCGGGCGCGTGCGGCAGCGCGAGCATGCGAAAGAAGCCCGCGCCCGCCGGGTAGCGCACGGGCTCAAGGTGGCTATGCGCGTCGGTGTGCAGGATGGAGCCGATCGCGATGCCACGCGACAGGTCGCGGTCACGGCGCTCGGTCACCACGCCCATCAGGACCTCGCTGTTGGTGCGGATCGACTCCCCCACGCGGGGTGAGAGCTTGGGGAGCGAGCCGCCCACGCGGAGCTTGAGCAAGAGCTCGACGGTGCCCATGACCCCGCCCGCGAAGACGACTTGCCGCGCACGAAATGTGCGGTGCTCGTTCTCTGCGGCGATGAATGAGGTGCCCGTCCGCGCGTGCACAACATAGCCTTGCGTGGCGGGGTCCGAGCCTGCGGGGCGCACATCAAAGACGTCTGTGTCGGCCTCGATGCGTGCCCCGAGCTGCTCGGCCAGATACAGGTAGTTCTTGTCGAGCGTGTTCTTCGCGCCGAAGCGGCAGCCCAGCATGCAGCCGCCGCAGCCGTTGCACCCCGTCCGCTCCGGCCCCTTGCCACCGAAAAACGGGTCGGGCGTGGGCTTGCTCGGATCGCCGAAGTAGACCGCGACGTTCGCCGCCTCGAAGCCCCCCTCGCGGCCCAGGTCCCGCCCGACCTCGCGCAGCACCTCGTCGGGGTACGTCATCGCCGGGTTTCGCGTGGCGCCGAGCATGCGCAAGGCGGTCTCATAGTGCGGCGCGAGCTCG
>JBILWF010000668.1:0-2506 GCA_044370075.1 Chthoniobacteraceae bacterium
AGTCCACTCCCTGTCCAATCCCGATTCGTGTTTCCCTTTCAAACCTCACTCACCCGCCCGCACCCCATGAATTTGTCCCGTCATCTTCTTCTCTCCGCTTTCCTCGCCCTGTGCGCGGCCGGTGTCCCTGTTCAGGCAGCCCCTGCGGAGTCCGCCGCATCCTCGTCTGCCGTGAAAATCCGGGACGACAAGGAGTGGATTTCTAAAAACGGAAAACTCTTGTTTGAGGACAGCTTCAACCGGGAGGAAACCGGAAACGGGGGACAGGCCATCGGCAACGGGTGGACCAGTGCCACGGCGGACCGCGTTCCGCACATTAAACAGGCGGATTTGGATGAGGGCATTCTCAAGGTGACTACCGCGGTCGAGGCGGGCCACGGGGCGCACATCCACCACGATGCGGGCGATGGCTTTCAAGACGGCGCAGCGTGGGTGCGGTTCAAGCTGCCGGCGCTCAGCAAGGGCGAACAGCTCACCGTGGGTTATGTAGATCGGCAATGCGAGGAGGTGCTGGCGGGCCACATCTGTTACGCATTCATCTCTGCCAAGCCGGCCAAGATCACCTTCATGGATAAAAAGACCGGGTATTCGAACAAGGAACTCGCGAAGAAGCGGGAGCCTTATTTGAAGGCCAAGCAAAAGCTGCCCCCGGAATTGGAGGCCATCTTCGCGCCCAAGGTGAAGGACGTCGACTGGGCCGGAGACAACGAATGGCACGAACTTCTGTTGGTGACCGAGGGCGAGGAGATGCGCGTGCTCATGGATGGGAAGCTCGTGGATTCGCACCGCTCGGAGGGGTATGCGCACGCGACGAAGCGCTGGTTCAGTCTGGGCATCGGCACGACGGCCTGGATTGACGAGGTCAAAGTGTGGAAGTTCCGCTAGGCTGCCGGCCCTCGCTTCCCGAGCCTCGTCGCTCGCCTTTGCCCGGGTGCCCTTGAAACCGTCTCGTTATTCCAACTCTTTTGCGCATTGAAAACTCCTCTCACGGGAATCTATCCCATCGCCAATACGCCGTTTCATCCGGATGGGTCGGTTGATTTCGACAGTCAGGATCGCCTCATTGATTACCTCCTGGAGCAGGGGGCGCATGGACTTGGTCTCTTCGGCAATGCGAGCGAAGGCTACACGCTCTCCTCCGAAGAACGCATTGCGCTCATGCGGCGCATCGCCAAACGCGTGAACGGGCGTGTGCCGCTCGTGGCCTCCAGCGGGCACACGGGCACTGACGCGGCGGTGGCGTTGAGCAGGGAAATGGAGGATCTGGGTGCGGATTGCCTGATGGTGTTACCGCCGTATTTTCTCAAAACCGACGGAGACGGGCTGGTGCATTACTTCCACGAAATCTCCAACGCGGTCTCCATTCCCATCATGGTGCAGGACGCTCCATTGATGACGCAGGTGGCGATGCCTCCGGCACTGTTGGCGCGTATGGCGCGGGAGATCAAAAACGTGCGCTACGTCAAAGTGGAAGCGCCGCCGACCCCGCCCAAGATCACGGCGCTTTCGCGCCTGGCAGGGGATTCCCTCACGCTGTTTGGCGGGCTCAACTGCCAGTTTTTTATCGAAGACTGGCAGCGCGGCGCGCGCGGGCAAATGCCTGGAAGCGACCGCACGCGCGACCTGGTTGAGATTTGGGATCAGCTCGAAAAAGGCGATATGGACGGAGCGTGGCACAACTTTTCGCGCATCCTTCCACTCCTGCGTTTTGAATTGCAGCCGGGCCTCGGGGTCTCCGCGCAAAAGCACAACCTCGTGGCCGAAGGCGTCATCGCAAGTGCCCGCGTACGGCATCCCACCGCCGCTCTGGAGGCCGAAAGCCTCGTGGAACTGGCCACACTGCGCGCGCTGGCAAATCGCCGCTAGCCCTGCGCCGGATCCCCCTCCCATGCGCATCCCGCACCTGCGTTGGTGGATTGCCGGGCTGCTCTTTTTTTCCACCGTCATCAACTACATCGACCGGCAGACGCTGTCGGTCCTCGCCCCGGTCATCACCGCGGAAATGGGCATCTCGCCCACCGAATACTCGCGCATCCTGACCGCTTTCATGGCGGCCTACACGGTGATGTTTGTGGGGTCGGGATTTTTGGTCGACCGGTTTGGAACGCGGGCTTCGCTGGCGGTTTTCATTGTATGGTGGTCGCTCGCAAACATGGCGCATGCGTTTGCACGCGGGGCGTGGTCGTTGGGGGTGTTTCGCTTTTTGCTCGGGATGGGGGAATCGGGTAATTTCATGGCCGCCTTTCGCGCGGTTAGTGAATGGTACCCGGCAAAGGAGCGGGCCTTTGTAAACGGGCTCATTCAGGCGGGAACGGCTGTGGGCGCGATTCTCGCGCCGCCCGTCATTACGTGGATCAACGCCCACTATGGGTGGAGGCAGGCGTTTTGGGTGAGCGGCGCCTTGGGTTTGGTGTGGGTGGTGTTTTGGATCGGGTTGTATCATCCCCCGGAGCGGCATCCGCACATTACGGAGGAGGAAAAAGCCCATGTGCTCGAGGACATGCCC
>JBILWF010000669.1:0-2501 GCA_044370075.1 Chthoniobacteraceae bacterium
GAGGCGATGACCACCAAGCAGGCCGCCGTTGCCCGGGCGGTCGCCGCGGACCCGGATGTCACCAGCGTGGCCTCCTTCGTCGGAACGGGTGCCGTGAACGCAACGCCCAATTCCGGCCGTCTGTACATCAATCTCAAACCCCGTTCGGAGCGCACCGCGCACGTCACCGAAATCATACCCCGTCTCAAGGCTGCTGCGTCCCGCGTTCCCGGCATGGACTTGTTTTTGCAGGCCGTTCAGGACGTGCAAATCGACAGCCGTCCCAGCCGCACCCAATACCAGCTCACACTTCAAGATCCCGATGAGGCCGAACTCCAAGAATGGGCAACACGGCTGCGCGATCGCATGGCCTTGAGCCCCGTTCTGGCGGATGTGGCCTCCGACCAGCAAAACGGCGGCCTGCAACTGCGCGTACAGATTGACCGTGACAAGGCATCCCGCTTCAACGTCCGCGCCCAGGCCGTCGACGAAACGCTCTACGATGCGTTCGGGCAACGCCAGATCTCGGCCATCTACACGCAGCTCAACCAATACCGCATCGTGCTGGAAGTGGAGCCCCAGTTTCAAAAAAGCCCCGATTCGCTGGAAAAGATCTTTGTCAAATCGACCACCGGACAACTCGTTCCCCTTTCAAATTTTACGACCGTCGAATCCACCACAGCACCCCTTGCCGTTCATCACCAGGGGCAGTTCGCCGCGGCTACGCTTTCCTTCAACCTGGCACCCGGGATGTCACTCAGTGACGCGGTGGACGAGATCGACCGGATCAAACAGGAAATTGAGCTGCCTGCCGCTGTGGCAACCAACTTTGCCGGAAGCGCTGCAGAATTTCGCAGCACCCTCGTATCGGCCCCCTACCTGCTTTTGGCTGCGGTGGTGGTTATCTACATTGTCTTGGGGATGCTGTACGAGAGTTACATCCATCCGCTCACGATTCTTTCGTCCCTGCCCTCGGCAGGTGTGGGCGCTATTCTCGCGCTGATGGTTACCAAAACCGACCTCTCCCTTATCGCGCTCATCGGAATCATTCTGCTCATCGGCATCGTGAAAAAGAACGCCATCATGATGATCGACTTCGCCCTTGAGGCCGAACGCGACATGGGAATGCAACCGCGCGAGTCCATCTACCAGGCCTGCCTGCTCCGGTTCCGGCCCATTATGATGACCACACTCGCCGCGCTGCTCGGAGCGCTGCCGCTGGCGCTCGAAAACGGGACGGGCTCCGAACTCCGCAAACCGCTTGGAATTACGATTATTGGCGGACTGCTCGTCTCCCAGTTTCTCACCCTCTACACCACGCCGGTTATTTATCTGACCCTCGACCGGCTCGCGCGCTGGATGAAATCCTCCCGGAGGCAGACGGCATGAACATCTCCGAGTCGTTCATCCGGCGGCCCGTGGGGACGACGCTCCTGGCGCTGGGGGTCCTCCTGCTCGGCGTCGTCGCCTACCACCTTCTTCCGGTGGCACCGCTGCCGCGCGTGGAGTTTCCGGTGATGCAGGTCTCCGCAAGCCTTCCGGGCGCGGATCCCGCGACGATGGCCTCGAGCGTTGCGGCGCCCCTCGAGAGGCGCCTCGGACAAATTGCAGGCGTGTCGGAAATGACCTCCATCAGCACGATCGGCAACGTATCCATTACGCTCCAATTTGAACTGGACCGCACCCTCAGCAGCGCGTCGAAGGATGTTCAAGCAGCAATCAGCGCCGCGGGCAGCGACCTGCCAACCACACTGCCTTATCCCCCCACCTACCGCCGCTACAGCCCCACCGACAGCCCGGTGATGATTCTGGCGCTGACCTCCGATCTGCTTCCGCTCAACAAACTCTACGAGTTGGCAGACACGGTCTTGGGCCAGCGTCTCTCCCAAGTCGATGGGGTAAGCCAGACCGCCATCAGCGGCTCCTCAAAAAGTGCGGTGCGCATTCGCATGAATCCCGGCGCACTCGCGGCGGCCGGCCTGAGCATGGAGGATGTGCGCGCCACCATCGCCCTCTCCAACGTGCGTCTCCCAAAGGGCGCACTCGACGTGGGAAGCCAAACCTACACCCTCGAAACCAACGACCAGATCGTATCCCCCGAAGACTATCGGGCGCTGGTGGTGGCCCAAAAAAACGGACGTCCGGTGACCTTGGGCGATCTCGGTGAGGTTTTTGAGGGGGTGGAAAACTCCCGGGTGGGAGCGTGGGCGGGAATAACACCGGCCATTTTGGTTTCGGTTTACAAACAGGCGGATGCGAATGTGATCCAGACGGTGGACGGCGTGCGCGCCGTGTTGCCACAACTTCAGGCGTGGCTTCCCCCCGCCGCGAAGCTGCAGGTTTTAAGCGACCGCACGCGCACAATCCGCGGGAGTGTCGAGGAGGTGCAAAAGTCGATGCTTTTAAGCGTCGCTCTCGTGGTGTTGGTGATGCTCGCTTTTCTGCGCCGGGCATGGCCCACCTTTATTGCCAGCGTCACGGTGCCGCTGGCGCTCGCAGGAACCTTCGGCGTGATGTACCTG
>JBILWF010000065.1:0-8263 GCA_044370075.1 Chthoniobacteraceae bacterium
CTAAACTGGCTCTCAGGCCCAAAGTTCTTGAGGAGCTGCGCGCCATCCTCCACGCCCCCAACAAACAGACGGCTCAAATCCTCCTGCGGCAGATGGTGGAAACCTATTCCAAGAGCGCCCCGGAGCTTGCCGCGTGGTTGGAAAGCAATATCCCCGAGGGCTTCACCGTGTTCGACCTGCCCCCAGAGCACAGGGTGAAAATGCGGACCAGCAACATGATCGAGCGAGTCAATCAGGAGCTCAAACGGCGCACCCGAGTGATCCGAGTCTTTCCAAATATTGTTTCTCTCTTACGCCTGATCACCGCGCGTCTTTGCGAAATGAGCGACTCTTGGGAGAGTGGAAAAGTCTACCTCAACGTGAACCCAACATCCCAGTCCCTAGCCGCCTGACCGGCCTATCCACCCTGCCTGAATTTACAGAAAAAAAGTTGCGCGGCCAGACTTTGCCAATTCATAAGCAAGGCAATCCCCAGTCCCCCCAATCGCCCAGTCCACAACTTACTGGTGGACTGGCTGCGATGATTTGGTGGTCCTTTGATTTTTCGGGCGCCTTTTGGTCACGCAGGCTCGAACGGGACACGTCCAGAAGTTGGCGCCGGGGCCGTTGACTTAACTCTAGATGCCCATATTCCATCATCTTGGCGCGCTCTCGTTTCAAGGGCAGAGCTGTTCTAATGTTTTTGTCATGAACCCCAACTTGGCTGGGAGGTCCCCGATACTCGCTTTGAGCTGTTCGTGCTCCCGCTCAAATCTTGGGCAGGGCTTCGTCCCCTCCTGCGTTCAAAAACGATGGAGCTGCATTCCTTGATGGTTTTTTTCCAGTCAAAAAACGTGGACGGAATGGACCCCGTACTTCTTGGCTTTTTCCTGGATTGTTTTGACTCTCCGCAGGACCTCTAAAAAGCCACTTTGGCTTTGAACCGGGTATCGCGGCTAAAACGCTTGGTTTTCCCGGATGATGTTTTCTGAGGTTCGATTTTAAATCCCAGAAAACCAACCTGATAGCTTCATGCCCGGCCCTGTTTCCGGGGCCCACCTCACTTCGCCGGGCGCGCGTTGATACCCGCGGGGGACGTTTTTCAGGCCCCCCGGTGCCGGTTCAAGGCACAGGCACCGCCGAGACCCCCGGATCCACCTTCGGGCGCGGCTGGGCCTTGGTCTGAATCTCGAGGATCACCTGCGGGATTTCCGGCGCCTGTGCCCCGTTTTCGTAGGTGTAGACAAAGGTGAGCCCCGCGATCTGCACCGCGCGCGGGAGGCGGGTGTTGGCGTCAATCGCTGCGGCGCGGATCGAGTGTTTGAGCTGGACTCCCGGAATGAGCCCGAACGGAGTTTCCGGATCGGGCGTGGGGAGGGGAATAACCGCCCTTTTTTTCTTCGGAGCAGGCACCGGGGCGGGCTCGTCAGGGGCGAGTGACGGGTTGACGGAGTCGGGCGCGGCGGATGACGCCCCGGGAGGCGGCTGGGAAGGTTCCCCGGCGGGGGGTGTCTCCGGGAAGGCGGAGGGGAGTTTGGTCGCTTCGGCTGCAGGGGTGGGGGCCGCCTCGGGGGCGTCCGGATCGGGCTCTTCGTCTTCTTCGACAAAGATGAAAAGCGCGCCGCCGGGTGTTTCAGCGCGGAACCAAAAGCTCTCTCTGGCAATCCACGCCAGCTCCTGCATGTCGCCCCATGCGGTCATTTCCGCGGAAAATGCCCCGGAGGCCCCGCCTTCCTCTCCCCCAGAAGCCAGAGTGTCCCGGGTTGCGAGATTTTCCGAGGGCGAATAGCGGAAGCTTTCCTGGCCGACCCGCCATTTTTCCAAGGGATCGCCCTTGCCCGAAACCACGCGCAGGCGCAGGAGATCGGTGCCGCGAAAGACCTCGGCGCGCTGGAATTTACTGCGTTGGGAGGCGGGATCTTCGCCGGGAAGGGCGGTTTTCTGGAGGCTGACTTTCCATGAGGCGGGAGCGGCGGGGGCGCGGAAAAGATCCCCGCCCGGAAAAGGAGCGCGGGTGGCCGGGAAGGCAGCGAATACTTCGGGACGAATGGGGGCGATTTTTTTGGGGGTGAGCAGCGGGGTTTTTGAATCGATATCCCCCGGGGCTGCGGCTGGTTGGGTGGCGGGAGCCGTTTGAGGTTCCTTCCTGGCTGGGGTTGCGGCCGGCGCGGCGGGGGCGGCAGCCCATGCGGTGGATAGAAGGACGGTTGGTAAAAAAAACAGGCCGAGGGTTTTGCTGGGGCCCGGGACGGTGGCTGGGAGCGAAAGGGGGCGCGGCGGCTTCATGGGCGGGTTGTCTCCTGTTTGTCGGAGTCAATGCAAGGGTTGTTTTGGAAAAAACGCACGGATTTCGTGGCCTTTCCCGGCTTGGAGTTCGGGGAGTGGTGTGTTAACAAAAGTCAGCCGGCCGCGCGCCGCAACGCCCCGACCCTCCCCAGCTTATGACTTTCTCTCCGCGCGGTGTTTTTTCGTCCTTCCCCCACGCGCCGGGCACTGTGCCCCGCGACCTTGTTCGCCGCAATGGTTCCGGGCCGGCGCGCCGGAGGGGTGCGGAGGGTGGGGCCGCACTGTTGGTGGTCCTCGGTTTGGTGGCCGTGATGGCCGTGGTTGTGGTGGCCTTCACCGCCCGCTCGAGCCGCGATCTCTCCAGTTCCCAGTCCGTAAGCTCCCAGGTTGTTGCCGAGGATGTGGCCTCCACGGTGACGGAAATTTTAATCGAGGATTTCAAAGGCGAAATTCAGGCCGGTTCCCTGCGCCGCCGCAACGCAGCTAAAGAGCCCCTCCCGGGGCTGTATCCTGCCACGCCGTACAGCGCTGCGCCGGATCGTTCCACCCTGCCGGGCGCCCTCGGGGGGGAAGGAGCTCCGCCCAATCTGATCAAACAAAGCAGCCGGGAATCCGAGTTTTTCAACCGCGCAAAACGATTCGGTGCCGAGCCGGTTTATCCTGCGGCCGACCAGTTTCCGCCCCGCGGTCCCGCCAGTGCGGTGTCCACGGCATCTGGCCCGGCGGGCATCTCCGCCGAGCGGTGGAACAAACCGCTGCTTTTGCCCCGCGCCCAGCCGGATTCGCCAACCGACCGCGCCCCCGCCACCACCGGGTTCATTTCGCTGCTGCAGGGCCAGCAGGGCCTGTCTTGGACGTGGACTCCGCCGGACTGGTTCTATCTGCGTCGTGACGGCAGCCTGCAACCGAAAACGGACAACCTCAACGGGAATCCGGTTGTGGCCCGTTTTGCCTATCAGGTCTACGACATCGGCGGGTTGCTGGACCTCAACGTCGCCGGCTACGATCCGCAGTTGACCGGTGATGGGCTCGCCGCTCTGCGCGGCAGCGTCGGACTCGCCAACCTGCGCGAACTGGGTTTCACCCCGCAATCCCTGCAGAGCCTGGTGCAGTTCCGCAACCCCGCCACGATTCTGGAGCAGGACGGGTTGCCGTACCGCAACCGGTACCTGAACTTCCTTTTCAGCAGCACGCTCAACCAGGGTTTCCTGCGCACGGCGAGTTCCTCCACGGTCCAGGGAGGGGCGCAGGCTGCGGCCCTCACCAACCGCGGCTTTCCGAGTCGGGGTGCGCTGCTTGCCTTTGTTGAACAGCTTGCCACGGATAACGCGGCCAAGGTGGCGATGCTCAACGCGCTCTCGAGCTTGACCCATTATTCACGCTCCCTCGAACAGCCCTCGTTCCAGCCGGGATTCCGCAATCCGAAGTCGCCCGCGGGGGTTTGGGAGACGGTGCGCCCCACTATCGTTCCTCCCGCGGGCCGCGTGGATGACCGCCTTTACGACCATTCGGTCATCCGCAAGGGAAACGATCCGCGGAATTGGAGCGGACTCTGGCGGGGAGATTGGCGTTCGGTGTTTGAAATGCCGTACGAGATGGCCTTGGGAAACAACCGCGGCGGGAATGACGCGTGGGGCACCCTCGCCGAGCGCGCGGGGGTTCAGGGGGATGTGCGGGCGCTTCAGGACGTGATTAATCCCGCCTTTCTGGATTTGCGCGTGCGCGATCGGTTTGTGCGCATGGACGGCACTCAGGCCCTGCCGGGGGAGCCCCTGGTCAAAAAACGATTTCCCCTCGAGCGCCTCGCGTGGATCACATCCGCAGGCCCCAGTGCAAGCCAGGCCGCCGGCAGTCCCCTCTACAACGCCGCCGGCACGGTGCAGGCTATTTATGACGCATTCGGCCTCACTTGGATGACGGATCCCAAAAGCAGGGTCTCCTTTTGGGCTTACGACCATGGCAGGACCGGGGGAATCTACCGTTTGGAGGACTTGCTCGCCGTCGATCCCGCGCGCGGTCTTCCTCGGGAACCGGATTTTTTTGAGCTGCTGAAAGCCTCAATCGGGGTGGGGTCACTCGGAAAATCGGCGCTCCCTTCCCATGAGGCCCCCGATCCTTTGGATCCCGCCGTCCATCAGCAGGTGCGCGATCGAAGCAGCAACCTGCAGATTTTTGAAATAGCCGCCAACCTGATTGACCAGGCCGACCGCGACAGTTTTCCGACCCTCCTGCGTGTGCCCAATCCGAGCCCGGACCGTGCCCATAGCAGCGGTCCTTACGACCCGCCCCTGTACGCAGTATACGGCGTGGAGGATCTGCCCTACTTCTACAGACTGCACTTCCGCGGTATCCGCAATGCAAAAAACGCCCCCTCTCCAGAGGTCGAAATGCCCGTGGAAATCACCGACTCGCTGAAGGAACTCGCCAACCGCCAGCGCGGATTCCGGCCCGGAATCACCTCGATCATGGCCTTTCCCGAGCTATGGAATCCCCACGCGAAAAGTGCGGCTCCCTACAACGGCCCGGTGAATTTCCGCGTCGTGGCCTCCAGCGAGACGCCCCGGTTTTTGGGAGATCCCCTCCTGCAAGCTGCCCCCAAACAGGGACGCCTTCAGGGAAACGTGGCTGACACCCCCATGTTCCGGGCCATGCGCGCCGGTAACCGCTCCTTTATCTCGCAACCGGGCGGTTTTTTTGCCTACCGGAGCGAATCCGAGCTGTACCCCGACGAAACCAACCTGTGGATGCGGACCGTCTCCGGAAACAGCAAACCGCGCCCCAGCAGCGTGCCTTTCAGCATTCGAACCCCTTCCCAGCTCTGGAACGTGACAACCATGGGCTTCGAGTGGCCGATCCGTTTGGGCCTCAGCAGTCTGGACATCATCGACCTCGGAAACCAAAACCCGAAATTTTTGGACCGGAGACCTTCCACGCTTTTCTGGGACCGCCCTTCGCCTGTGTACGCGCCGATCCGGGAGGGGGAGCCTATGAAAGCGCTCCTCGAATCGATGATTCCGGACATCCGGACCACCACCAACTGGGCCATGAGGACCCGGGCCGGCAGGCTGGAAGACGGGTATTTGGAGAATGTTTTGTTTTTGAATTTTTTGTGGCGCCTGCCGGAGCTGGATGACGAGGGGAATTATCCCTGGATGAAGCCGCCCCGCGGGTGGCCGCTTACTCTGGACCCGGCCAGTCCCATGCCATTCCTCAGAACGGGCGGGCCTTTGGGCAACTATCGGGGCGCGCCGTTTCTCGTCACCAATCCCCAGCGCCTCGACATGGGCCTGACCGACCAAGGTTACATCGCGCGGCGTGTGAAAACACCAACCGTATCCTCCTTTACCCTCATGCACCGTCCGACTCCCACGCCGGCTTTGGACGTTGACCTGTTCCGCTCGTTTCAACAGCCCGGGTCCTTTTTGGCTCCGCCCTACATGCGCCCCCGGGAGCGCGCTGCGACGGCGGCTTATCCCACCGGACGCACGATCATGGCACCGGACAAATTATACGCCATGTGGCATCTGGACGGGCGCAATCCGTGGCCGGCGGAACGCTGGTTTTACGGTGTGCGCCCCTTCCGCCCCGGGCAACCTCTCCAGCTGGAAATCTGGCGCGCCCTGCGTCCGCGAGATCGCGGCCTCGCCAGTAATTTGACGGAGGAGGAGTTCGACCTCGGGGATCCCACCTGGCCGGGATATGTCCCCGGCCTGCCCGGTTTGCCGCGCTTTGGACCTCTGCGCTACCCGCTCGCCTTCGACCCGCACAACACGTACTCCACCGCCTCCTTCCATGCCGGGTATGGAACCCTCAAATATGAGCTGGATGGAAAACGGGTGGAGGATCCCTTTCCCATGTACCGGATGTGGGTTTTTTCGCTGAGTGCCCAGGACAATTTGCAGCGTTCAATTTTGCAGACCGATCCGCTTTCGAAAACGCCTTCCGGTGAGCTGGATTGGAGCGAAAAGCGGGCTGGCTCGGCGCCGGATGAGCTGGGAAACTGGCACGATAACTGGGTGGTGGATATGCGCGGCTCGGAGTTGCGTTTCTCCACGGGTAACGCCGATTTGTTCCGGGACCCGTCCACCTTGTGCTTGCAGGGGTTCCCCGCCGGTTCGGGATTCAGCGCGGGTCCCTCCAACTTTTTTTCGGGGGATTTGTACCGCGGGGGGGTTGTGGACCGGGAGGGCAAGATGTGGGTTGGGTTTTCCCTCGGGGAGGTTCCCTCCCAGGTCGTGGTTGCCTCCAAAATCGGACAGGTTCCCCGGAAGCCGGGTTCCATGCAATTTGGCGACGCTATTTTGATGAAGTGGGAATCTGAAGGGACTTACAATGGAAGATCGTGGCGATGGCCCGAGGCGGGGGATGCCTACTACTCGATGCCCGTGCTGGACCTTCCCTCCAACAAACTCGGATTGACCCAAGACCGGATTCCGCGCCGGGAAGCCGAGCACATGGCGCGTTTCTTCATCGTTCCCAACAATCTGGTTCACATGAGCGGGATGTATTTGACCGTCCGTGTTGAATACCAGAATCCCACCACGGGGGCCTGGACCCCCTACGACGAGCGGTACCTCAAGGTGGGTTTCCCGGCAGACGACCGGTACTACAATTCGGGCGCGGCCGAGCAGATTCTGGCAGTTCCCGTGGACGGGCGCGGGGAGCTGGAATTGAAGCTATCCGATCCCTCGAACCGGTTGAAACGCGGAGAGCTGTACGTGCAAAATGCCCAGGGGCAGGTCCGGTTTGAGCCCACCCGCACGCCCATTGGGTGGGGGACTCCGATGCTCACCTCCTATGACCCGCGCACCTCGCGCTTCGGAAGTCCCTTTCGCACCGCCCGGACGTTGCGCACCGCCGTCCACGGGGCCAACGCCATGGAGCGGCAAAACTTTACGCCGCCGCCGGATGCCGTGGACATGGGGCCCACGCTAGGCCTCATTCCCAGTGGAGGGTTTACGGACCGGCCCTCGCCCGTAACGCTGGACAGTTCGGCGGGAGGTTCCAAGCCGGTGACCACCGTTCCCAACCGGATGGTTCCAGGCCAGTTCAACATGATGCTCACCGCCAACAACCGTTGGGAGTCGATGGCGGCAATATTCCGGGATGTCACGGTTGGGCGGGGGACTTCGTGGTGGGCCAACGCGGCTTGGAACCGCAGGATGATCTACCAGTACCCGACGGCAAATTCCTTCGACATCGGCTGGTTTCCCCGCTTTCACGGGCAGGGTGTGCAGGAACCCCTGGGGGTCACTCCCAACTACCGCGGTGTGGTGCGGGGGGGCACCGTCCCAAACTTTGTGCAGAGCTTTTTTCCTGCGGGGCGGTTTGCGGACACGCTGCGTATCGGGTCTTTTTCCGAAAACATAGCCCCCACCGAGGCCACTCCGGAGGATACTCAGGCCCCCTACCGTCAGGCGTACGCCGACCCCGATGACGTGGTGCGCCGCGCTGACGGAGCGTTTGCGGGAGTCTCGGGCTACTCGCCGCGGATGGAAGGGTTGCCCATGAGCCAGCCCGGGGGCGGCACCGAAGCGCGCGATGCCAACCGGCCGACGATTCTCAACCGACCCTTCCAGTCCGTGGCGGAGATGGGGTACGCCTTCCGCGGAACCCCGTGGAAAACGCTGGGTTTTTCCACACCCGAGTCGGCGGACACGGCCCTGCTGGACGTGTTTTGCGTTTCCGAACCGCCGCCCGTCCAGGATCCCGTGGAAAAAGCGCGCAGGAACGCCTCCCCGCAAGCCAGAAGCCAGCCGTCCGCGGAATCCGCGCCCCCGCTGGTGGCGGGAAAAGTCAACCTGAACACCCGCCAGGAACCGGTACTGCGAGCCCTACTGTCCGGAGCCCTCAAGGACGCTCAGGGACGTCCGGTGGGGGTGACCCCGGAGGAAGCCTCCCGCGCGGCCCAGGCCCTGATTGGCCGCACCACCGGGAGGGAAATCTGGAACGGGCCGCTCACCAACGTTTCGGAGTTAATCGGGAAGCTCTTTGCCAA
>JBILWF010000066.1:0-8222 GCA_044370075.1 Chthoniobacteraceae bacterium
GCTTTTTATATGCCAACCGCGCGACCCGCTCTTCCCCCCAACGCCCCCCGCCCCGGCGACATTTCCCGCTACAGCGTGCCGAATCTCGACCGTGCGCTCTCCATCCTCGAGGTGCTCAGTGAGTTCCCCGCCGGACTCACCCTGAGCGAACTGGCCAGCCGCCTTGGTATCCCCACCAATAGCGTCTTCCGCATCAGCCGCACCCTCGAGGAGCGCGGGTATCTGGAACGAGACGAACCTTCCAAACGATTCTTCCTCACGCAAAAGCTGCTCCGCCTTAGTTGCGCACCAGCTGCGGGCGGACGCAGCTTAACGGAGTCCGCGCTCGACGTAATGCGGGCACTCCGGGATGAAACGATGGAGACGGTGCTCTTGGGAACGCTCTCCGGTTCGGAAGGAATAGTTATTGAACAGGTTTCCGGAAAGCATCTCTTCCGCTTTTGCGTCGATGCGGGCGTGCGTTTTGAACTCCACACCGCCGCACCCGGCAAAGCGATGTTGGCGGCGTTGCCGTTCGCAGAAAGCGAGGCACTAATTAATCGGATGGCATTCACCCGCTTCAACGCACGCACCATAGTAGACCGCAATGCGTTCCGTTCAGAATTGGAGCGCACGCGCACCCAAGGATACGGCGTAGACGAGGGCGAAGAGCGCGAAGGCGCGCACTGCGTCGGAAGCGCCATCCTAAACAGCCAGGGCGAACCCGTCGGCGCCATCTGGATCACGGGCCCTTCTTCGCGGTTGCCCGCCTCCAGCTTTGCCACATGGGGCGCACGCGTGCGGGATGCCGCCCGGCAGATTTCCAACAAACTCGGTTTCTTCTCAAACTAAGCCGCCCCTCCCTCCTATGCGCTGGTTTTTCCACTCATCCCCCTCCGCCCACATGACCTACGGATTGAAACTGCTGCCGCTCTTTCCGCTCCTCGCCGCTTCAGGTCTTTCTACGGCCACCGCGGCAGAACAAGAGTCCGGAGCGCGTTTCTTCCGCGAGAAGGTGCACCCTATTCTCCAGGCAAACTGTTACAAATGCCACGGGGGCGAAAAAATCAAAGCGGGTCTTGTACTCACACACCGCGAAGGGCTCGTCGAAGGGGGCGAAAATGGCTCGGCGTTGGATTCTTCCGATCCGAAAAAAAGCCTCCTGCTCGACATGGTGAGCTACCGGGATTCGAACCATGAGATGCCGCCCGCGGGCAAACTCTCGAACGAGCACATCGCCATTCTCGAAAGCTGGCTCATGCAAGGGGCGCCGTACGATCCTGCACTGGAAAAGAACGTTAGTGCGGCCAAAAAAGATCCCCGCGCGGAGACGGAGAACGCGCGTTGGTGGGCCTACGAGCCTGTGCGTCCCACTCCCGCGCCCGCTGTCGCGGAGGCATCTCACCCCGTGGATGCGTTTCTCCAGAAGTCCCTTGCAGCAGCGGGTCTACACTACAACAAACCCGCCTCGCGCGAAACACTCGCGCGCCGCGCCTACTACGACCTCATTGGTCTGCCGCCCTCGCCCGAGCAAGTAAGCGCGTTCGTAAACGACAAATCTCCCAATGCATGGCCGCGGCTCATCGACTCGCTGCTCGCAAAACCTGAGTACGGCGAAAAGTGGGCCCGTCACTGGATGGATGTCGTGCGCTACGCCGAAAGCGAAGGGTTCGAGCGCGACAGCCCCAAAGCCAACATCTGGCGGTATCGCGACTATTTGATCGAATCATTCAATGACGATGTGCCCTACAACCAATTCGTGACCGAACAACTCGCGGGCGACGAGTTGGAGCCGCCCACGCAACGCAGTCTCACCGCCACCGGCTTTCTCCGTTTGATGCAGTTTGACGACGAACCTGCCGATCGAATCCAAGCCAAGTACGACATTCTCGCAGATGTCGTGCAGGTCACCGGCGAGGCATTCCTCGGAATGAGCATCGGTTGCGCGCGCTGCCACGATCACAAAAAGGATCCCATCACCCAAAAGGACTACTATAGCTTCATGGCGTTCTTCCACGGAATGCACGACTACGGGCCGACCCGATCCCGGCCCGCCATCTGGCTTCCGCCCGAGAAACTCAAGGAAGCCCAGCAAAAACAGACTGCCCGACTCGCCGAGTTGGACTCCCAAATCGCGCCCCTCGCCAAGCGCGTGCTGGAGTGGGCTGCCACCAAACATGCGGGTATCAATTTGGAGAAACACACCAGCCCACTGTTTGATTCCCAAACACCCGAATCCCACGTGTGGCGTTACACGCAAAATCCGCCTCCCGACCCGTGGAAAGCCGAAAACTTTTCCGCCGACCACTGGAACGAGAACACTTTATTCAAACCCGAGGCTCCGATTTGGATGCGCGGACAATTCGGCATTGCGAAGGTTCCCAAAGACACTTGGCTGGAGTTTGAACACTCGGGCGAAACCGAGATTTTCATCAACGGAACCATGGTTCTGAACCGGGTGATCCTTCCGCCGGGACAGCATGCGATTGAGCTGGGTAAAAAGTCGGTAAAACTTCACCCAGGCCTCAACACCGTTGCAATACGCACCACCGCACAATCGCGGATTCCCAAGTTTCGCATTCTAGCCGGAAAACCCGCTGTGGAGACGGCGATGGATCTCCTTCGCAAGGCGGATCCGAAAGAAATCCAAGAACTCAACAAGGATGCAAAAGTCGATGTCGTGGGGGCGCTCAAGTTCAAACAGGATGCATGGGCCACCGAGGCCGAGCGCTCCCACGGAATCCAGATCAGCGCAGCCTCCGAATCCACCACGAATCCAGCCCCGATCTTCGTCCACCGCAGAGGCAATGCAAACGTGCCCGGGGACCGTGTAGAGCCCGCATACCCCGTGGTTCTGCGGGGGCCAGGCACCCCGCAGGAAGCCGCGATCACCCCGGTTGGAAAACGTTCCTCTGGAAGACGTCTCGCCCTCGCGAAATGGATGACCGATCCGGCGAACCCGCTGTTATCGCGCGTCGCCGTAAACCGTCTGTGGCAGCACCACTTCGGCAAAGGTCTGGTTCCCAGCTCTACGGATTTCGGCCGTCTGGGTGAAATGCCAACGCATCCCGAGTTACTCGACTGGCTGGCAAACACCTTCATGGAAAAGGGGTGGAGCATGAAAGCCATGCACCGCCTGATGATGACCTCTGCGGCCTACCAGCAGGCCTCCACCCGCAATGATTTAGGAATAAGCAAGGACCCCGAAAACAAGCTCCTTTGGCGCTATCCCGCACGGCGTCTAATCGCCGAAGAGATCCGCGACTCGGTTCTTTCGATGGCGGGCATCCTCAAACTCGATCTGTACGGCCCTCCAGTCCACCCTCCTCTCCCGGAGGCCGTGTTGCAGACGCAGTCCCGGCCGGGTGCGGGGTGGCCCAAGGAAACGGCGATTAACTCCGCGCGGCGCAGTGTGTATGTGCACGTGAAACGCAGCCTCTCGGTTCCGATCCTCGGGGACCACGATCAGGCGCCCACCGACACGCCCTGTGCGATGCGTTTTGTGAGCACCGTTCCCACGCAGGCGCTGGGCATGATCAACTCGGATTTCATGAACGAGCATGCCCAAATGTTTGCCGAGAGGCTCCAACGCGAGGCCGGCTCAGAAACCCAGAACCAGATCCGGCGAGGCTTACAACTCGCCCTGCAACGGGAACCCAAACCTGAGGAGTTGGCCGTGTGCCAAAAAACCCTCGAAAAGTTCCAAACGGAATTTCAACTACCGCCGTCCAAGGCCCTCCAGCGCGTTGCCTTGTTGATTCTCAATCTGAACGAATTCTTCTACCTCGACTAACCCCTCCCGCCATGAACACGAACCCTCCCTCTCAATTCTGCGGAAATGTCCGTCGCCGTGAATTTCTCACCACCGTAGGCGGTGGATTCACCCACCTTGCGCTCGCGGGAATGCTTGCCCGGGACGGCTTCTTTGGCAACGCAGCGCGAGCAGCTGCGGTCACAACGCCGAAGCTTCCCGTCAAGGCCAAGAGCGTCATCTTCCTATTTATGTACGGAGGCCCCAGCCATATCGACACCTTCGACTACAAGCCCGCCATGATCGGCATGGATGGCAAAACCATCAAAATCCAAACCAAAGGCCGCGGAGGCTCCAAAAACGAGGGGCGCATAGTCGAACCCAAGTGGTCCTTCAGCCAGTATGGAAAATCCGGCAAATGGATTTCCACCCTCTTTCCCCATCTTGCTGAATGCGTCGATGATCTTGCGTTCATTCACAGCATGACCGCCGAATCCCCTATTCACGGATCGGCTATGCTTAAAATGAATACTGGCGGCATTCTCAGCGGAAGGCCTTCCCTCGGGTCCTGGATTAACTACGGCCTTGGCAGCGCAAACCAAAACCTACCGGGTTACGTGGTTATGCTCGACAAGACAGGTGGCCCGATTTCGGGAGCAAAAAACTGGTCCTCGGGCTTCATGCCCGCAAGCTTTCAAGGCACAGTATTCCGCCCCACGGGTTCTCCAATTCTCGATCTGCAACCGCAGGCAGACATGACCGAACCGCAGCAAAAACTGCTCATTGAATCGCTCAACCAGCTCAACCGCGGACACCTAACCGAGCGCGCCGACAATACCAATCTCTCGGCGCGCATTGACAGCTACGAGCTGGCATTCCGCATGCAAACCTCGGCTCCCGAGGCCATCGATCTCTCGAACGAATCGGAGCAAACCAAGGCGCTTTACGGAATAGATAAGGAGCGCACGGAAGATTTTGGACGCAAATGTCTTTTAGCCCGTCGTTTGGTGGAGCGTGGGGTACGTTTTGTCCAGATTTACTCTGGTGGAAACCACAACGACCACAACTGGGATGCTCACGGAGATCTGGTTAAGAACCACGAATACCACGCCGGCAACACGGACAAGCCCATCGCCGGACTGCTCAAGGACCTGAAGCAACGCGGGCTTCTAGACGAAACGCTTGTTGTCTGGGGGGGCGAATTCGGCCGCCAACCCACTGCCGAATACGCGACGGGAACGGGGCGAGACCACAACTCCGCGGGCTTTACCATGTGGATGGCGGGGGGCGGAATTAAAGGCGGCGTGACTTATGGCGAAACCGACGAGCTAGGCAACCGCGCGGTAACGCACCGCACCGAGGTGAAGGAACTGCACGCCACCATTCTCAGCCTGATGGGAATTGATCCCAACAACCTCTCCTTCTTCTACGGCGGTCTGGATCAAAAGCTTGTTGGCGTGGAAGGAGCGGATCCAATCCGTCAAATCCTCGCTTAAAACCAGCAGCAACGCGCATTTCCCAAAACAAATTCACTCTCTCATTCACTCCCAACCCAACCGCACCAAGCCATGTTCCTCTCCCCTTCGCTCAGCCGTCTTCTGCTACCCACCGCAGCGAGCCTCGGCGCATTGTGTCTCGCAGCTTTCGCCGGACAGCCCCAGAAAGGTACGCCCCACCGCCTTCTCGTAGCAAACACCGGCAAAGTGGCCATTGTTGCGCCCGATGGAACTATCGAACGCGAACTCAAAACCGGGGGTCTGCACGACGTCTCCCTGCTGCCCAATGGAAACATTCTTTTCCAACTTGGATGGACCAAGGTCGCCGAGGCCGATCCGTCCGGAAAAATTGTCTGGGAATACAACTGCCAGACAAACGGCAACGAAAACACACCTCTCGAAGTGCACGGCTTTGAGCGGCTCTCCAACGGTCTCACAATGATCGCGGAATCCGGCGCGGGCCGCATCATCGAGGTCGACAAGGATGGAAAACTACACCACCAAATCAAACTCACCGTCGACCGTCCCAGCAAACACCGCGACACGCGTCTGGTTCGGAGCACCCCCGCAGGCACCTACCTCGTCGCCCACGAGGGCGATGGAAAAATCCGCGAATACAACCGCGAAGGCAAAGTCATCTGGGAATTTCATGTACCCCTTTTCGACAAACAAACCCGCGGGGGCCATGGTCCCGAGGCTTTTGGCAACCAGGCTTTCAGCGCAGTACGCCTCGCCAATGGCAACACGCTCATTGGAACCGGCAACGGCCACAGCGTCCTGGAGGTGAATCCCAAGGGTGAAATCGTATGGAAGGTTGAGCAGAACGATTTACCGGGCATCACCCTCGCGTGGGTGACGCGCGTGGAACGCCTCGCCAACGGCAACACCCGCTTTGGCAACTGCCATGCGGGCAAGGACAACCCGTTAAGCATCGAGGTGGATCCCTCCAAAAAAGTGGTGTGGTCCTACAGCGATTTCGAACGCTTCGGCAATTCCACGATCGCCGTGGATGTCGTCGACAGCATCGCCGATCCCTCCAAAAAGTAATCCTCTTCCGGAGCCCGCGCGCAATTCAGCGCGGGCTCGCGGACAGGTTCCAGACGCTCTTCTGCTTCCCAAAAAGAGCCGGAATCTTATGATCCGGCCCTCAACGCCAACCCATGTTTGATCCCAATTCTTTTTCGCTTAAAAACCGCGTAGCTCTCGTCACCGGCAGTTCGACGGGACTGGGCAAGGCCATTGCTGCCGGGCTTGGAAAAGCCGGTGCCCGCGTTGCGGTCAATTACCAGAACAACGCTGAGCGCGCGCAAAAGACCTTCGCGGACATGCAAAAGGCCGGAGTCGAAGGCATGCTTGTGCGCGGCGACGTAACCAACCCGGAGGATGTGGACCGCATGATTGCGGAGATAGCCAACACACTCGGACCGGTCGATATCGCGGTGCTCAATGCGACTCCTGCGCAGCCCCAAAAAGCGTTTGAGGAATACGACTGGGCATTCTTTCAGCAGATGCTGGATTTCTTCGTCAAAAGCCCGTACCTCGTCACCCGCGCGTGCCTCCCGCACATGAAGGCACAGCGCTGGGGCCGCATCATCAACATCGGGTCGGAAGTGGTCGCACGCGCCGTGTCTCCCTTCACCGCCTACGTCGCGGCCAAAGGCGCCCAAAACGGGTTTCACCGCAGTCTGGCCTCCGAGTTGGCCCCTTGGAACATCACCGTGAATATGATTGCCCCGGGATGGATCCCGGTGGAACGCCACGAAAATGATCCCGAGGATCTCAAGGAAGGCTACCGGCGTCTTATCCCTATGGGCCGCTGGGGCGTGCCCGACGATGTGGCTGGCGCAGCGGTATTTCTCGCAAGCGAGGCAGCAGGCTTTGTAACGGGCCAAAATTTGCATATTAACGGAGGGATGACCACCCAGTAGGGTGACCCGGCCCCCCACCGACAAACCCCCAGTTCCCATGAAAACTCCCTCATCCTTGCGCTTTGCCCGCCTGCTCGCACTCGTTGGCCTCGCGCTCGCATCCTGCAACAAACCGGCCGCCACCGCTCCGGGCAACGCGGAAAAGCCGCCAACTCCCGCCGCGGAGGCGAAGCCCAAAAAGGTCGCGTTCGTTACCAATGGCGTAGCCTCGTTTTGGACCATTGCGGGAGCCGGCGTGGAAGCCGCGGCAAAGGAACTCCGAGTCGACGCCCAGGTACTCATGCCCGCCGAAGGCATCAGCGATCAAAAGCGTATGATTGAGGATTTACTCACACGGGGCATTGATGGAATTGCCGTCAGTCCGATTGACCCGGTGAACCAGACCGAACTGCTGAATACGGCGGCCAAACGTACCAAAGTCATCACCCACGATTCCGATGCGCCACAGAGCGACCGGGAACTCTACATCGGCATGGACAACTACAAGGCCGGCCGTTTGTGCGGGGAACTGGTGCGGGAAGCGCTTCCAAACGGAGGCTCCGTCATGCTTTTTATCGGACGGCTGGAACAGGATAATTCCAAACGGCGCCGCCAAGGCACGATCGACGCCATCCTCGGACGCTCCGAAGACAGTTCGCGCTTCGATCCTCCGGGTCAGGTGATTGAGGAAAACGGGTACAAAATTCTGGGCACTCTCACCGACCAATTTGACCGCGCCAAGGCGAAGGCGAACGCGGAGGATTCCCTTGCCAAGTATCCGGACATCGGGTGCATGGTGGGATTGTTTGCGTACAATCCGCCGCTCATTCTGGAAGCTTTGGGGCAGTCAAACAAACTCGGTGCCGTAAAAGTGGTGGCATTCGACGAAGACGATGCAACGCTGGATGGAATAGAGAAAGGGAACGTTTCCGGAACCGTCGTACAAAATCCTTTCATGTACGGCTACAAGTCGGTGGAGATGCTCTCCATCCTGCTCGGGGCAAAACCGGGCGAGATCCCCGCGGGCAAGTTTATGGACATTCCCGCGCGCCAAATCCGCAAGGACACGGTGGCAGAATTCCGCGCGGA
>JBILWF010000067.1:0-8189 GCA_044370075.1 Chthoniobacteraceae bacterium
AAGTTTGCATGCCGGAGGAAAGGATACGCCTTACTTGTCCTTGCGCAATTTCACCACCGGCCCGGCGACCGAGCGCAACTGGGCGTGAACCGATTCGTTCCACCCCAGATGCTCGGCTCTGTAACGAGCCATTTCGACGACGTTCTCGATGCTCATCGGGAGCCTCTTAAGCTTGATTTCCGGCTTTTCCGACTCACTCAGGATGAACTTGTACGCCTCCAGAGCCCGCGGTTCCAGACGCAGACGCTCAAAACACAGCGCCATCTGGTAAACTACCGGCCACTGCCACTCGGGAGTCGATTCGATCGCCGCAAGTGCCTGATAGATCGTCACCGCATTCACAAAATCACCCCGCTGATAAAAATCGTTGGCAAATTCGTTCCCCGCTTTTTTCTGCCAAAAGGCCCACTTCTTGGGATCCGCCCCCTCCTTGGCTTTCGCGTCCTTGAGCAACTCCAACACCGTATCGTAGGCGTCCATGGGCCGGTTCTGCGCCTTGTAAGCCGCCGCCAGCATGTAACGGGCCTCCGCGCCCAGCGTGTGCCGGCTGTAATCCTTCAAAAACCGCTCAAACGCCTGGATCGCACCGGGCATGTCATTCTGCATGAAAATGCAGTGCGCCGCGCGGTACGTGGCCAAAGCCCGGTCCTCCTTGGGCAAATCCGTGCGAAGCGCCATGTTGTAAAACTTCTGCGCCTGCGGAAAATCCCCGGAAACAAAGTAAGTATTTGCGATCTCGCGCTGGGCCTGCCGCGTAAGCGCCTGATACTTCTCAAAGTTGGAACTGCCCGCCTTCATCGACATCTGAATGACGCCGTAAAACCGGGAGATCGCCATCTTGTGCGCACCCGCCTCGCGGTATACCACCCCCAAGCGCAGCAACCAAGCCGTGTAATCCGAGTCGTTGGCAAGTTCCTTGCACAACCGCTCGTAAATCGCGGCCGTCTTCACGGCATCCCCTTTGGAGGCATATACCTCCGCCACTTCCACCAGAGCCGCTTTTCGCTCAACCGGGGGCACATCCACCGCGAGAAGCGCCTCCAGCAGTTTCTCTCCCACTTCGTTGTTCCCCGACTTGATAGCCATCCGCGCACGGTCCGTAAACACCTTGATTTCCTGCGCTTTCGCCTCGGGCGATCCCGGCACCAGCGCGGGCCCCTTCGGAGTCATGCTCGCCGCCTTGCCCGATCCCCCAAATTCGTCCTCCTCCGATCCCGCACCTTTTTTTCCACTTTTCGGCTTTCCCTGCGCCTGGAGAGAAGACTCCTGAGCATGGGCGCGCGGAGTCCACCCGGAACCAGGCGACCAACCCAGCGTCAGGGCAAAACACGCCGGCAAAAGAAGCCCGCCCCGACGTAGGAAAAACCTTTTCATGAACTCAAAGGGATCTAGGGAACCTGATTGAAGGTCGCCTTGCTGGCCCGGCGACTCTCATCCATGTTAGATTGCTGAATAAGCACCCCACCCCGGGGATTTCTGGGCACCATTCCTGGAGCGGGCGGTGAGGCCGACTCAAACAGCGGGTCGAACATGAAACGCAACCGGCGCTCCTGCGCTTTTTCATCCTGATTCGGCGGCGGGAAAAAATCCATGATTCCAGGCTCATCCGCAGAAACCGAAGTGTGAATTTTATCCGGCCCCACAAAATTGGGATCCACCTCGCCCCCGGGCGTCGCCCCGGGAGGGACAGGCACCTTGCGCCCAAACACGCTGCGGTACGCCTCAATCGCCTCGGTTTGCGCCATGCCTTCGGCTGTCTGGCTCAACTCCGGTTTCTTATTGGAAGCAGCGACCCGCGGGGGCGTTCTTTCGTTTCCAGCGGGTGTTGCGGCGGTGAAACGCATCGGGGCTGGGCCCACGGTCCCCAAGTACCCAATCGGGCGGTAGGCATACGGGTAGTCCGCCGGATTTAAGGAACGGCCCGTGGCTCCCACGGCAGCCGGGGAGGCAACAGATGCACCGCCCGCGGTTCCGGAGCCCGCGGCACTTTTCCGATCCTTGCCAGATTTCGACGACCCACCCGCCCACGCCGGAGCGCTGAGAGCGGCTGTCGCCACCAGAAGACTGAGAAGAGTGAGCTGACGCATGTTCTCCTTTGTTCAAAGCAGAAGCCTTGCCAAATGCCCCAAAAACTTGCTCCGCAGCGCCAAATCCCAGCCAAAAATACGCTTTTGCCCTTGTCCCGACTCTGGATTACCGGAAGCTTCGGAAAATTCTTTATGGCCTGGTCTCCCACCCTTCCCGACAGCGATTTCGGCGGTTTTATCTTTGATTGCGACGGCACCCTCGCCGAAACCATGCCAACCCATTACATTGCATGGTGCCGTGCCCTGGGAGAACACGCCGCCTTTTTTCCCGAGCCTATGTTTTACGAACTCGGGGGGGTCCCCACGGCACGAATCATCGAAGTGCTCAACGAGAAACACAGCCTCAGCCTGCCCGTCCACGAACTGGTAGACCGCAAGGAGGCCATCTTTTTGGAACTCAGCCGCGAGATCCAACCCGTCGCCCCCGTGGTTGCCGTCGCGCAGCACCACCACGGACGCATTCCCCTTGCTGTGGCATCGGGCGGCCACCGCCACATTGTGCACCAGACACTCCGCACCCTTGGAATCACCCACCTCTTTGAGACCGTCGTCACCTCGGAGGATTACACCCAGGGAAAACCCCACCCCGAACCCTTTCTGACCGCCGCCCGTCGGCTCGGGGTCCCGCCGGAACGGTGCCTCGTCTTTGAAGACACGGAAACCGGCCTTGCCGCCGCACAAGCCGCCGGGATGCAATGTGTTCTGGTTCCGCCCGCCCACCTGCGGCGCGTTTCATGAAAAAGGACTCCCTAACCGGCCTTCTCAAACGCACTTTTGGATACACCTCCTTCCGGCCCCTTCAGGAGGAAATCATCGCCGACTGTCTCGAAAACCGGGACGTTTTTGCCCTGCTACCCACCGGCGGAGGAAAATCCCTCTGCTACCAGCTGCCCGCACTGGCCCGGGGCGGCCTGACCCTGGTGATCTCCCCGCTCATCGCCCTGATGAAGGATCAGGTCGACGGGCTGCAGGCCAGCGGTGTGGCCGCCACCTTTCTAAACTCCACCCTCGGCGCCGAGGAATCCCGAGCCCGCTTCCGCGGCCTCTACCGCAAGGAATACCGCCTGCTTTACATCGCCCCGGAGCGGCTTCTGCTGCCGGGCTTTCTCGAACGCTTACCCGAACTCGACGTGCGCCAGGTCGCCGTGGACGAGGCCCATTGCATTAGCGAGTGGGGTCACGATTTCCGGCCCGAGTACCGCCAGCTTGCCGAACTGCGCAAACATCTACCCGGCATTCCCTTCCTTGCCCTGACGGCAACCGCCACCCTCCGCGTCCGCGAAGACATCGTCCGCCTGCTGGAACTCCGCGAACCCCGCTGCTACGCAGCCAGCTTCAACCGGCCCAACCTCACCTATCGGATTGTCGCCAAAAACAAACCCTCCGACCAGGTTGCCGAGTGGATCCACGGACGCGGCGACGAGTCGGGAATCGTATACTGCGCCAGTCGCAAAGCCACCGAGGCCCTCGCCCAACGGCTCCAAACCGCGGGCATCCCCGCCCTCCCTTATCACGCCGGCCTCGACCCCAAAGTCCGCGAATCCACCCAGGAACGCTTCCTGCGCGACCGCGTCCGGGTCATTTGCGCCACCATCGCCTTCGGCATGGGCGTACACAAACCCAACGTCCGTTTCGTAGTACATTTCGACCTGCCCAAAAACATCGAGGGCTACTATCAGGAAACAGGCCGCGCAGGGCGCGACGGGCTTCCCGGTGAATGCCTGCTGCTTTACAGCGCGGCTGACACCGTCAAACAACGCGCTTTTATCGAGGAAAAAACCGACCCGGAGGAACAGCGCATCGCCTTCGAGCAGCTCCGCCAGATGATTCACTACGCGGAATCCTCGGCCTGCCGGCGCACCACCCTGCTGGCCTACTTCGGAGAGCCCTTCCAAGCCGTCCCCTGCGGCGCCTGTGACAATTGTCTGGAACCCCGCGAACGCTTCGACGGCACCCTCGAGGCACAAAAATTTCTCTCCTGCATCTACCGTCTCCGCCAAGCCTCCCGCTTTTCGGTGGGCCTCAACCATGTCGTCGAGGTGCTCACCGGAGCCAACACCGAAAAAATCCGCCGCTGGAACCACGACCGCATCTCCACCTACGGAATCGGCAGGGAGCACGCGCGCACCGAATGGCTCGCCATCGGCCGGGAACTCATCCGCCTGGGCCTTTGCGAGCAAACCGCCGACCGGATGAGCACCGTACAGCTCACCCCCGAGGGCACCGCCTGGCTCAAAGCCCGGCAACCCCTCACCCTCACCCGCCCCATGGCGGGCAAACCCAAACCACCCCGCCCAACGCTGGAAGGCGACATCGTGTGCGACGAAAACCTCTTCCAAAAACTGCGCGCCCTGCGCCGCGAAATCGCCGAGGAACGCAACGTCGCCCCCTTCATCATCTTTCCGGACTCCACCCTGCGCCACCTCGCGGCCCGGCAACCGGTCTCGGAAAAAGATTTCGCCGAAATCCCCGGCGTCGGCGAACGCAAGCTGCGGGACTTTTCCAGCGCCTTCCTCGCCGCCATCCAGCAATGGCGCTCGGAGCGCTCCTCCGCGCCCCCAACACACTCAACTCCCCCGCGCTGACGCCGCTTCCGGCACACCACCCGGCCCCCTCCGCAGCGCACGCCGCCTGAGATCACCGCACGGTGGGCGGCGGCGGATTAGGATCCGCAGTCCATCCGTAGCCGTTGGCCCAGTTTTTAAACTGCCAGCCGGTCTTCTCCGCACGCTTGCCGAACCGGTGAAAAAAATCAGGCACCGACCGATATGGCTCCCCGGGCTTGGACCAGCGGGCCGCGCGCTTTTGTTCCTCGGTTAAAGCAAGCTCCCGACTGCGCTCCAGAATCTGCGCCGTGTCGGCCGCAATCCGCAGCGACCCCACCCGGTTTACCGGCCCGTCAAACAACTCCACGCTCCACACCGGCCTCCCCACAAAAGAATCCACCGCCAGCGTGTAGTCCAGCCGGTCAAAACTCACCCCGGAACGGACAGCCTCCGCATTGGTGATGGAAAAAACTCCGTCCGAATCAATCTGAATCTGGGAGAGATTCAACCGGGGCAGCGACAGGTGCATGGACCGCAGCGACGATACCTTTCCCGCGCGCACATCCAGTTGCTGTCCGTCCCCCGAGGCAGCCCCCGGATTTTCCAACAAGATTTGCCACACCACGGGCTCGGGCCTGCCGGCCCTTCCACTCACCTGCAAAACCCGATTTTGAGAATCCCTCCCCACGCGTGCCGCCGCCACTTTCAGCGCCGAGTACGCCGTGTCCGCATCCGCACGCGGCACGACAACCGCCAGCATTCCGGCGGCAAGCGCAAACACCCGTGCACGCATGCGGACACGTTCGCGGAAGGTCAGCAGTCCAAACAGTGTTTGTTTCATACAAGCGTCTTTCTATACTCCGGACAGTTTCTTTACGTGTTGCCAAGTTAGCATTACTACCCCTCTGCGGCACATAAAACTTTCACCCCGCGCCCCCTCCCGGTTTTCCCAAGCGCCCGGAGGCAAGCGGAGGGGTTCGTGAAGGCGCGGGCGGTTCTTGCCGCGCGCGGCCTGAAACCAGCCCTGCTCGACCCTGACAAGAGCGGGCGATTATCCCCGGCTTTTCTCAAGGGACGAGGACGGCCGACTGGCGCTCAGGACGGCGGCCAGAACGCATGCCGTGATGAGAAAACCATTGTCCGTGGGCATCCCATCGCCCCCCCGGGTCCACGGAACAAACTTCGCAATAAACCAGGCGGCCGTTGCGATTACCACGTGCGCAAGGGGACCCGTTAAAAGGGGCATAATCCTCCGGGCCACCACCAGGGCCAGCAAACCTTCACACAACCCCACGGTAATCCCGATCGCGGGCAGGAAAACAACCGGATTAAGCGCACCACTTTCCAGCCTCAGCTCGGTCACCAATCGCACTACCAAATAAAAAGCCCCGTAATAAAGCAAAGCACTTATCATGTTTTATTTCACTTAATCCAAAAGTTTGCCGTGTTTTTAAATTCGTCAAAAAGTTTGCGAACCTTGCACGCATGCTCAAGCTGAAATTTGAGATAATCCGCCGCCCCCCGACACACCGGCGCGTCCCGCAGAAAATCCCGCCCGCGCCCCCCTTGAAAACAGCGTGAACCCCGAGCCCCGTTCAGCCATTGTCGCCGGAGACCATGGATATTGTACCAATTGAGATCTACGGGGTGAACATCGACCTTCCACTGCCCAGACCGCTCAGCATGCGGGATCCCGAGCTGGATGAGTTCATCCGCGCCCTGTGCGATCCCGTGCGGGGGATCGGATTACGCCCCTCACAAGTCCAACTCGTGAACCGCGACTGGCTCTACCAGTACGAACTCACCGCCACGTTTTTCGAAGGCAACGGCTCGCTCGTGCGCAATCCCGAACGGCTGCGCCTCACCGTCCGCAACGCCCGAAACTGGGCAGACTGGCAGCTTGTGCAGCAAACCGTCCTGCGTCTGCACGGGCTGCTCCACCTCGATCCAAAATCGGTGAGCAACCTCACCATGCAGGCGCAATTACGCTTCCCTTCGCTGCCCGAACGCGACCGCTACATGCGCTCGCTGCTGCCCAACCGGATGGTGTCCCGTCCCGCGGCACTCGCGTATCTGCGAATCCCCGACTGGGAATACGAAGTGCGCGTGCAGATCGAAGACAGCGCGATGGTTCCCGCCGGAGTCTACATCGGAGCGGACACGCAATACCGAAACGATCAGGACTGGGAGAGTTTTGTGGGGTCCATGCCCACCCTTTTTGCCGCCGCAGCAAACTGCTTCAGCCTCGGGTTTTTGCCCTTTGCAGGCAGTCCCTCCCAAAGCTGAACGCTCGGACGATCCCCACCCTTTTCAGGCGCGAATCGGGGGGAGCCCGATCTTTTGAATTTTCTGCAAATTAGGTTGAGTGGGCGCTGGCACCCCTTCACTTTTCTGGCCCTTTCCACTGATCCTACGACATGTTGCACTCCGTATCTTTATCCTCCTCCGATCCAGAACGTACCATTGAATTTGAGTTTGTTCGGGCCACGGAAAATGCCGCCTTGAATTCCCTCGCATGGCTCGGACGCGGAGAAAAGGAGCTGGCCGATGCCGCCGCCTGCGACGCCATCTACGGCGTGTTTGATCTGGTGGACCTCTGCGGCGAAGTGGTGATCGGAGAAGGCATCAAAGACAACGCACCCGGGATTTTCCTGGGCGAACATTTGGGAACATGGAAGCCGGGATCTCCGAGCTTTGACATTGCTCTGGATCCCATCGACGGGACCTCCAACATCGCCAACGGACTTCCAAACTCCATCTCGGTAATCGCCGCCAGTCAGACCTGCTCCAACAACGAAAAGGCGATGAAAAACCTGCCCTCTTTTTACTCCAGAAAACTGGCGTACGGTCCCGATGTGGCGCGTGCCATCGGGCATGGCATGGAGCCCCTTTCGCTGGAGGCGCCTTTGGAAAGAACCCTCGCGCTGGTTGCCGAGGCGCTCGGCAAGCGGGTTCCCGAACTGGTGGTGATGACAATGAACCGGCCCCGCCACGCGGAATTGATCCAGCAGGTGCGCCGCTGCGGCGCAGCCCTGCGCCTAATCACCGACGGCGACATCACCGCGGCGGTATCCCCGTCCCTGGTCGATTCAGGAGTCGACCTTTACTACGGCATTGGCGGATCGCCCGAAGGGATTCTCACTGCCGCAGCGCTCAAAGCCCTTGGAGGCGGCATGTTGTTGCAGATGTGGCCGCGGGATGACGCCGAGCGGAAAAGCATCGTGGACGAGGTCGGAGAGGAGGAACTCGCGCGCGTGTTCACGGTGGAAGATCTCATCCAAGGCGAAAGCTCGATTTTCTGCGCCACGGGAATTAGCGACAGTCCGCTTCTACCGGGGGTGAAGGTGACCGGAAAAAAAGCCGTCACAACTTCCATCCTCATGCGCGCGCGCAGCCGAACCGTGCGCTACATCCGGGCGGTCCATGATTTGGAGTACAAAACCATCCACCTCCGGAGCGCACGCAGCGACCGCAGGCTGTGAAGACGGCAGGCGCGGGCAAAATCCGCACCGGTTTGGTTTCCCGACGCTTTGAGCAAACTAAACGTCTCACGCGC
>JBILWF010000068.1:0-8166 GCA_044370075.1 Chthoniobacteraceae bacterium
GCCAGTCCTTCTGGCGCTCAGCCTCGCTTTCTGGGGGGGAGCCATACCGGCTCCCCCTTTCGCTTGCGCACACTCCTCCGACACCACCCTCGCCCGGGTGCGCCTCGGGCAAGGCCGGGAGGTCTCCGTCGAAGTGACCGTCGACCTCCACCAAAACCCCCACCTCCAAGGCGTAGACAACATTGCACTCCTTCTGGGGCAAACCCTCCGTGTTCACTTGCCGAGCGGAAAAAACTGGGCTCTGGGGGACATGGGAAAGCCCGTCTTCTCCTTCTCCTCCGGCTACGAATCCCCCAGCCCGGTGCCGCTGGGCCACAACGGACTGGAGCAATCCCCGGAACTCACCACCCTCACCTGGACATGGCGCCCGAGTGAATCCCCCATCCGCGTCTCCGTTGCCCCGCAAAGCCCGCAAACCGTGCTATTTTGGAGCGTAGGTCCGGCGGACGAACAACCCCACCCGGGATGGCGCATCCTTCTGGGCGGAAATTCCACCCCCCCGATCACACTCCCCCACCCGCCCTCCCGCCTCAACTGGAACTGGAAAAGTATAACCGCCCTGTCCTTCGCCGCGGCCGGACTTCTCCTTCAGGGCGCGCTGCTCGTCCGCCGTCTTCGGACGCGCGCCACCCCGTGACCTGCCCTGCATGCCTGCGAGCCGCCACCCATTATTTTCTTTCTTTGGACTTCTGCTGGCACTTCTTCCCGGCGGATGCGCTCCGAGCGTGTCACCCGCCTCACCCGCCTCGCTGAAAAAACTCAACCAACGAGCCATTCCCCCCCCCCATCCCCCCGGCTCCGGCCGCGCCCGCACCCAAATCTCCCCCTGCTTTGCACCGGCCTCGGAACCGCTCCGCTTGCCTCTTATTTCCAGCCTGAACGTCCCCGCAATCCCCGCGCACGTCAATGGAGTGCCCATGCACCTCATCCTCGATACCGGCGCCGCCGATGTACCCCTCCTGCTCGAGGTTAAATCGGCTACCAAGGCGGGCTTACATCCCCTAAAGGACGTGCTTCTCAAAGGATCCGGCGTTGGGGGCTCAGTCCGCGTCGCAGTCGGCCGCTTTGAATCCCTCCATCTGGCAAACCATCAATTGCTGGGGCCGGGCCACGCAGGAATCCTCCTTCAATCCTACTCCCAAACCTTCGCAGGAATTCCCGTCCGCTCCATCCCCCTTAACTTGGTCGGGATGCGCCTTCTGCACACCTTCTCCTACGTCACCATCGACGCCCCCGAGAACAAGGTCGAAATCGGCTTTCGCTCGCCCTACCGGCCGCGGAGAGGAGAGGCGTCTTTCGATTTTGAGATCCACAACGATTGCCCCCGGGTCACCCTCGAGATCGGAGGCCAGACCATCCGCGCACTTTTTGACACGGGCTGCAGCTCCGCTCTGAGCTTGAGCCAAAACGACCTCCAAAAAATTCCATGGCAGTCCTATCCCAAGGGAATCCGCCACTCCCAAAAATCCATGGGCATCGCCGGACTCGAAACCGCCTTGCGGGGCACATTCAACCAAGTCACCGTCGGGAACATCGTCCTCGGGCCCGTTGATTTTGATGCCACCGCCGCGGATTCCGATTCTCTGCTGGGCTGGGGCGCATTCCGGACCCGTCGCATTGTGCTGGATTTCAAACACAAAAAAGTCTGGGTTTCCGCTCCAGCACTCCGCCCCCGCATCACGCCCTGAAGGCTGCACCGGAGACGGGAACTTTCAGCAATCGGGGGGGGCAAACACCTCCCAAAGCCCGCGGCGGGCGCGTCAAAATTCCCGCAAAAAAACAAAACTTTTCACAGACTTCCACCGTAGGTTGAGCAAACTCTCCAGCGTCCAATCCGAGTGCCCCGCGTAAGCGTCCGGATTTCAAGTCCGGCTTCTTGATGCGTAGTCTCCCGTGCCTGCCCGACATCAGCCCAATCCGTCTCACGCCATGAAAGCCTTCCGCTCCCTCCGATTCACCCGTTCGTTTTGGACCGCGGCCGCCACGCTCTGCCTGCTGGCCTGCTTCGGCCCCGTGGCCGTCCGTCCCCTCACCGCCCAAAAATCCGGAGGCGGCGAACCGGATCACGCCCAGATCACCGTGGCGGTTTCCAAACTCCTCGAAAGCATCCATTACTCCAGACAGCGGCTGGACGACGAGGGGTCGGCTCGCCTGCTCAAGAACTACCTGGAAACCCTCGACTACAACCACTTGTTCTTCACCCAGAAGGACGTGGATGCCCTCCAGTCGGTATGGGCCGCCCGGTTGGATGACGAAATCCACGCCGGACGCACCACCGCAGCCCATCAAATCTACGATATTTTCCGCCAAAGAGCCGAATCCCGCGTGGCTTGGGCCAAGGATCTGCTGCAAAGCCCCCTCGACTTCAATGGAACGGGTCATGTGGAACTCAACCGCTCCAAAGCCAGCTGGCCCGCCGACGAGGAGGAGGCCAAGAACCTCTGGAAAGACCGTATCACCTCCGAACTACTTCAGGAGAAACTCGTGCGGCTGGAGCGGCAGGAAAAAAAGGCCCGTGAATCCGCCCGGGAGAAGGAGGCTTCCAAGGAGCCTGCAGAGGCGCAGAAGGCCTCCCCCAAGAGCGGCAAGGTGCCGTCGGAGGGAACGCCAGACCTGGAGCCCGACCAAACCGTGGCCAAACGCTACGACCGGTTCCTGCGCGATCTGCGGGACCAAACCGCGGAGGACGTACTCAAAACCTTTCTCCTATCCCTCGCCCAAATTTACGACCCGCACTCGGAATACCTCGGCAAGGCGGATTTGGAACAATTTGCAATCAACATGCGCCTTTCCCTTTTTGGCATCGGGGCCAAGCTCCGCTCCGAGGATGGTTACGCGAAAATAGTCGAACTGGTTCCCGGGGGGCCCGCGCTCAAGAGTGGAAAAATCAAGGCGGGCGACCGCATCGTTTCCGTTGCACAGGGGGACAAAGAGTTTGTGGACTGCGTGGATCTCAAACTCGACAAGGTGGTGGGAATGATCCGCGGCAAGAAAGACACGGTGGTGCGCCTCCAGATCATTCCCGTAGACTCCACCACCGGTTCCGACCGCGTCACGGTCGAAATCCGCCGGGACGAAATCAAGCTCAAGGACGAGGCCGCGCGCGCCGAATTGATCGAGTGGCCCAAGCCAAACGGCCAGAGCATCAAACTCGGGCTCATCGTGCTCCCCTCCTTCTACGGGGACCCGGACCGCACTAGCAACCCCAACGCCAAAAGCACCTCCCGTGACGTCCAGGCGCTCATCCGACGGCTCAAACAGGAGGGCATCCAGGGACTGGTCATGGACCTGCGCCGCAACGGGGGCGGCTTTCTGGATGAGGCGGTGAACCTCAGCGGTCTGTTCATCAAACAGGGCCCCGTGGTCCAAACTCGCAGCTGGAATGGAGAGATCGCGGTCTCCCGCGACAAGGACTCCCGTATCGAATACGACGGGCCCCTCCTGGTCTTGGTCAACCGCCAGAGCGCCTCGGCCAGTGAAATCTTTGCCGGAGCCATGCAGGATTACGGCCGGGCCGTGATCATCGGCGACAGCAAAACCTTCGGCAAGGGCACCGTCCAGCAGATGATCGAACTCAGCCGCGCATTTCCCCTCCTCGGCGAGGGGGCGGACCCGGGCGCGGTGAAACCCACCATACAAAAATTTTACCGCGTGGCGGGCGGCTCCACCCAGCTGCGCGGGGTAGAAAGCGACATTGTGCTGCCCTCCATCTACGACCAACCGGAACTCGGGGAGGAATCGCTCAAGGATCCCCTAGCCTACGACACGCTCAGCCCCCTTGAATTCGAAAAGTGGGACAAGAACCTGCACATTGGTGACTTGAAAAACCGCTCGGATACCCGGATCCCGCTCAGCAAAGAGTTTCAGTACGTGATGGAAGACTTGACCCTGATCCGCAAAAGGACCGCTGAAAACCGTGTCTCCCTGAACCAAGCGCAGCGGCAATCCCAGATGGCCGAGGAAAAGAAGCGGAAGGAACACCGGGATCAGGAGCGGCTCGCCGTGGCCGGGGGCAAGGAACCCAGGGCGTTCCGCATCACGCTGGATAATGTGGATCAGAAGCAACTGGTGCCCATCCGCTTCACGCCTCCCAAGGCACCCAAGGAAACGCCTGCCTCCATCCCCCCGGACGAAGAGGATGTAACTCCGGGAGACGGCCCGAGCGAACCCCAGAAGGACAAGGATGGGAAGGTGATTTTCAAAGCACCCCCGATCCGATTCGACCCGGTGAAGGAGGAAACGCTCAATGTTTTGGTGGACCTGATCGAAATGACGGCCAAGGAGACCGCCCCACCGACGGCCAAACGCCGCGAGCGTTGACCCCCCTCGAGGCCGGTCGCCAAACTTTCCGGGCTTTGGTATTCCGATTTCATGCACCCAAACTCGGAATCCAAGCTCCCGAGATCCTATTTTCACCCTCTCCGGGGTGAGCGCTTCAAAAGGCCCCTCGCTTCCCTCCAAAACGACAACGCGTTCGCGGTCAAAAGGGAAAACAGAGTGACCCAGCTCCGGATGCCTTCCCCCCGGAGCCCGGATGATTCCGCGGGGCAAATGCCCCCGGAAAAAGGCCCACTTTATGGCGGGAGCGGAACTGGAAGATTCGGGGTTAAACGCTCCTCGAGGAAGCCGGCGCATCGAACGCGCTCCGGAGCCCTCTTTCTCCTCCGGGCAACTCTGATTTTTGCACTGCACTGCGCCGTGCTCCCGGCGGGTGCAGCGCCCCATGACGCCGCCAGATTCGAATCCCGGATGCGTCCATTTTTGGACGCGCACTGCGTGGAATGCCATGGCAGCGAAAACCCCAAGGCAAAACTCGATCTCAAGTCCCTGTCTACGGACACCGCATCCCGGGAAACCGCAGCGGTCTGGGCCGCCGTTTTGCGGAAGGTTTCCACGGGGGAAATGCCCCCGGAAGACGAACCCCGTCCCGAGGAGGCCCGGCGGCGGCAGGTGCTGGATTCCATTCGATCGGAACTCATCCATGCGGGACACCCAACCCTTTCACGCCACGAGGGCAGCAACGGGAACATTCTGGAGCACCAACTCCTTTTTGGCACCGAATCCACGGCGCCGTTTCGCATACCGCCGCGGTTGCGGCGGCTGGGACCGCATCAGTACGAATCTTTTACGAAAACAATCACCATCGGCCCTGGCGGAATCCTCACCCCCGGAATCAACCTGCCTTTCATACCGGACAGCCGTGCGATCTTCTCCGATTTCGGCGCGCCCCCCCTCGACGAACCCACGACCGGGCAACTGTTGCGAACCGCCCTTTTCCTTGTGGAGCAGCAGACCGGTTTTGAAATTAAGGATGGCGTGTTTACCCCGCTGCGGCGCGGGGCATGGATTCCCGGCGCAGCGGCTCCCAGCGGCGCACAAATGCCGACTGAGTTCCGAAAGCTCATGGATGCATCCCAGCAAATCGGGGACGCAGACCTCGCGGCGGCAGTGGCCGCTCAATTCCGCCTTATCCTGCAACGCCCGCCCACCGTCGGGGAAGCGGAACGCTTCACGGCTTTCATGAAAAAATGCGTGGCCGATTCCGGGCGGGTCATCGGCGGACGCCATGCGTTGGCCGCCGTCCTCCTGCTGCCGGAGGCCGTTTACCGCCTCGAACTGGGCGGCGCACCCGCCCAAGACGGACGCGTGCGACTCACTCCCCGCGAAATCGCCTCGGGAATCGCGCGCGCCCTGACCGACCGCCCTCCGGAACCCTGGCTGTTAACCGCCGCCGATGCCGGCCACCTCGACACGCGAGAGGGAGTCGAAGCCGCCATTCGCACCATTTTGGAGGATTCCCGGGAAACATGGTATCCGTCCGCCCTGAAGGGCACGCATGTCAAGGCGCCGCTTCTTCGCTTCATCCGCGAATTTTTTGGCTACCCTCGGGCCGTCGTGGTTTTCAAGGACGGTCTGGATCCGCTCGGAAGAGGCTTGCGAGGGAACCCGGACCACTCCGGAAAATCTCTAGTCGAGGATGCCGACCGGCTGGTGGGAAGCATTCTGGAGCGGGACAAGCAGGTGCTCTGCGAACTGCTGACCACAAACAAGGCGTTTGTTTCCGCCTCCAACGCGGAACTGGCGAAAAAACAGCGCCCCCTGACGCTGGCACGCCTCGAGGAAATGCAAGCGCGCGAACCCGAAAAGTACCGCAAACGCTTCGGGGAGGTGAGACCCGCGGATCTTCCCGCCGCGCGCATCCACAAGGAGGGAGGAGTAGATTTGTTTTTCCAAGGGTACGGTCTCACGGATTTTCCCCAAACTCAGCCCGCGGAGCTCCCGGCTTCGGAGCGCCTCGGTTTGCTGACGCACCCGGCATGGCTGGTGGCTTGGTCTGGCAACGCGGAAAACCACGTGATTTTCCGGGGCAAATGGATCCGGGAACACCTGCTCGGGGGCCTGGTTCCCGAAGTGCCGATCACCGTGGACGCGGTGCTGCCCACGGACGCCGACAAAACACTGCGGGAACGGATGCAGGTCACCCAACGCGATTATTGCTGGCAGTGCCACCGGTTGATGGACCCGCTTGGACTGCCCTTTGAACAATACGACCACTGGGGCAGGTATCGCAGTTTAGATTTGGGCAAACCGGTCGACGTGGCGGGTGGCATTCACTACGCAGGGGATACCGCGCTGGAGGGCGCCGTGGGCGACCCGTTCGCGCTGATTCGCCGGTTGGCGGATTCGCCCCATGTGGAGCAGGTGTTTGTACGCCATGCATTTCGTTTCTTTTTGGGGCGGAACGAGGAACTCAGCGATGCGCCCGCCTTGCGCTCAGCGTGGCAGGCCTATCGCGAGCGGGATGGCAGCCTGCAAAAACTCGTTGCCTCGCTGCTTGCTTCCGATTCGTTCCTTTTCCGGGTTCCCCCGGAGAGCCGCCCGGAAAGACCGTCCCCCCCGCGCCAGGACCCCTGATGACTTCCACCTTTTAAAACTGGAGAACCCCCATGCATATTCGCCGCCGTGACCTGCTCAAGCGGATTTCCCTCGGTGCAGGCACCCTCGTGCTCTCGCCGCTTGTCGCCCGCCTGCAAGCCTCCGCCGACGGCCTCCCGGTCACGGCCAAACGGTTTGTGTTCGTGATCGAAAGCAACGGCCTGCCTCCCGACCACGTCGCGCCCGTAGGCACGGGAAGGCAACACCGCCCGCAGTCTCCCATGACAGGAGAACCGGCGTGGGTGGACATGCCGCTCGCCGGAGAAAAACTGCCGGTCCCGCTGGCCGCGCTCGAACCCTTCAAAAACCGCCTCACGCTTCTCAACGGCCTCTCCAGCCGGATTTGTCCCGGCGGACATTCGAGCAATTTCGCCACGCTGGCGTCGCGCCCCGTGCCTACGGGCAGTTCCAACGCGGTGGGCGAGACGATCGACTGGGCGCTGGGGCGCGGACTGCCCGCGATTTTCCCGCATGTGGGCTTGGGCATCGCGATGCTCCCCTCCCGCGGAATCATCTATAATTGCACCGCGTCCGGCCCGGGCCAAAAACAACCCACCCTCTGCAAGCCCGACATCGCCTACTCAACCCTCTTTGGCAGCGTCGCAGACGGTGCGGCTCAGGAAGAGTTCCGCGCGCATTCCAATCTGCTCGATTTCATGAGCACGGAAATCAAGCGCGTGGAACGCCAACTCGCCGCCCCCGAAAAGCAACAGCTGGGCAGCTACGTGGACGCCTTCGAGACACTCCGCAACCGCCAAAGCCGTCTGAACGAAATCAGGCACACGCTCCGCGAAAAAGCCCCGGTGGCGACCAACAAGTACACCTCTGAAGTGGAGACGGACCGACTCGACGCGCACTTTGACATCGGGGCCGCCGCGCTCATTGCAGGACTCACCAACGTGCTGACCATTTCCTCCGGAGTTGGCGATGCCGATATCTACATGAAATTCGGTGGTTTGGGCATTCAGGTGGACAAACACCAGATTGGGCATGGGGCGGGCTACGAGGGAAAAACCGCCGACGAACTCGCGGTGATGATCCGACAGTTTCATGTGGACCAGGTGGCCCGCCTCGTTCGCAAGCTGGAGGCGGTTCCCGAGGGCAACGGCACGATGATGGACAACACCGTCATCGTGTACCTGAGCGACGGCGCGGAGGCGCACCACAGCCGGTGCTGGGAATGGCCCGTGGTCGTCATCGGCAACGCGGGGGGCCGCCTGCGCGGGGGCC
>JBILWF010000069.1:0-8068 GCA_044370075.1 Chthoniobacteraceae bacterium
TCGAGGGATTTCAGACCGCCAATACCCGAACCCAAAATCACTCCGAAGCGCTCCGGATCCCCGCATGGCCCGTCGAGTCCGGCATCAGCCATCGCTTTTTTCGAGGCCGCCATCGCAAGTTGGGCGAAGCGGTCTGCGCGCCGCGAATCCTTTGGAACCTTGAACCAGATTGACGGCTCAAAATCAGGAACTTCACCCCCGATTTGGCAGTCATAACCCGTCACGTCAAAGAGTGTGACCCTGCGAATCCCACTCACCCCGTTGGAAAGATTGCTCCAAAAAGTGGGTAAATCCGTTCCGACGGGACTGACAACCCCCATCCCTGTAATGACAACTCGGCGCGTGGAACTCATAGACGTATGCAGATCGCAAGCGGGACACCCTCTTTTTCGTGGGCGCCGCTGGCAAACTCAAAGTGCGCCCGCGCTCAACTTCTGGCAACTTCCCATTTGGTGCTTTAACTCCTCCTCCCTTAGGCTTTCAACAATCCGCTGATTTCAAAAGCCACCGCATGCCCTCCGTTTACATCAAAACCTACGGTTGTCAGATGAACGAGCGCGATTCCGAACAGGTCGCGCGCGACCTTCTCGCGCGCGGCTACGCGCTGGCTCCGGATGAAAACTCCGCCGATGTCGTGTTGCTCAACACCTGCAGTGTGCGCGACATGGCGGAGCAAAAGGCGCTGGGCAAAATGGGCATGCTCAGCCGCTTGCGTCAGGGAAAACCAGAGATGGTTTTTGGTTTTTTGGGGTGCATGGCGCAAAGCCGCGGGGCCGAACTGGTACGCGACATCGGTCATGTTGATCTGGTTGTCGGCACCCAGAAATTTCACAAGGTTGCTGATTACGTCGACCAGATCGTGCGCCATCGGCAGCAGGCGCGCGAACACCTCATGGACGACCAGCGCCTCTCCATAGTGGACGTGGAAGAGGAACCCGGTTCGCAGGAAACCATCCGCGAACATGTTCTCGAAAAAGACCAGGCCACGGCTTTTGTCTCCATCATGCAGGGCTGTAACATGCGCTGTACCTTCTGCATCGTTCCGAGCACCCGTGGAGCAGAGCGTGCCCGGGCTATTTCCGAGATTGTCGCGGAGGTGCGATCCCTTGTGGAAAAAGGCGTCAAGGAGGTCACGCTGCTCGGGCAAATCGTGAATCTCTACGGGCGGCATGAATTTGAAAAACGCGCAGGCCTTAGTCCGTTTGTCCAACTCCTCGAAGCGGTGCATGCTGTGGACGGCCTTGAGCGAATCCGTTTTACTTCTCCGCATCCTATTGGTTTCAGGGAGGATCTGATTGCCGCCTTCGGGCGCCTGCCCAAACTCATGCCCCACGTTCACCTCCCCATGCAATCGGGCTCCGACCGCATCCTCAAACGCATGCACCGTGGATACACGGCCGAAAAATATTTTGCCCTGACCGAGGCTCTGCGGCGCGTGCGTGCGGACATCGCGCTGACAACGGACGTTATCGTGGGATTTCCGGGCGAATCGGAGGAAGATTACGCCCTCACGCGGGCCATGGTGGAGCGTGTGCAATTCGACAACGGCTTTATCTTCCGGTACTCGCCGCGCAAAGACACGCCGGCGGCCACCATGGAGGAGCAGCTTCCAGAATCCGTGAAGGAAGCTCGCAATCAGGATCTGCTGGCCGTTCTCAACTCGATTGTGAAGGAGCGCACCAACCGGATGGTGGGATCCCGGGTGCGCATTCTGTGCGAGGGCCCCAGCAAAACAAACGCCGACCGGCTGACCGGGCGCACTCCGCAAAATAAACCGGTGGTTTTTGAGGGCAGTGCGCGGCACATCGGCCAGATTTTCGACGTTCACGTCACCCGGTCCACGGGCTTCACACTCTACGGCGATCCGGCGATCCTCTAACGCTCCGAACAAAACGCATGCGCCAATACCACGACCTGCTCCGCTTGGTGCTGGAAACCGGATACCTCAAATCCGACCGAACAGGCACCGGAACACTCTCGGTTTTTGGGGCGCAGACCCGGTTTGATCTCTCCGAGGGATTTCCCCTGGTTACCACCAAAAAGCTTCACATCCGGAGCATCATCCATGAACTGCTGTGGTTTCTGCGCGGGGACACGAACGTACGCTCCCTCCAAAAAGAGGGCGTCACCATCTGGGACGAGTGGGCGGATCAAAACGGGGATCTGGGACGTGTCTATGGTGCCCAGTGGACGGACTGGCGCTCTTCCGATGGACGTTCCATCAATCAAATCGAGGAAGTCATCCGCGGCATCCGCCATACTCCCGACAGCCGCCGGTTGATGGTGAGTGCATGGAATCCGGGCGAACTTCATCTCATGGCACTGCCGCCCTGCCATGCGTTGTTCCAGTTCCACGTTTGCGGGGGAAAGCTCAGCTGCCAACTCTACCAGCGCAGCGCGGATCTTTTTCTGGGCGTGCCCTTCAATATCGCATCGTATGCACTGCTTACGCACATGGTGGCGCAGGTTTGTGACCTGCTGCCGGGACACTTCGTCCATACTTTTGGCGATCTGCATCTCTATTCCAATCATCTGGAACAGGCGCGGCTCCAGCTCTCGAGGGAACCACGCGCGCTTCCCCGCCTCGTGCTAAATCCCGGAGTTCGCGACATCGGTGACTTCCAATTCGAGGACATTTCCATCGAGGGATACGACCCGCATCCCCCAATCAAGGCGCCGATCGCAATTTGATTTTGGAGGGTCCTCATTGAATCTGCATGAAGGCGATTGCGGCCATGGCGCGAAACCGCGTAATCGGCTCAAAGGGACAAATCCCCTGGCATTTGCCGGAGGATTTCCGCTGGTTTAAACGCGCAACCCTTGGAGGGGTGGTGGTTATGGGACGCAAGACTTTTGAGAGTCTGGGGAAACCATTGCCCGGACGAGACAATGTGGTGATCTCCGCCACGCGCGATTTCCCGGGCGTGGAAAACGTGCGTTCAATTGAGGCTTTTCTCGGCCGACAAAATCCGGGCCGCGCGGTGTGGGTCATTGGGGGAAGCCAGATTTATGCCGCCCTTCTGCCGTACTGCTCCGACCTGTATTTGAGCCTCGTGGACATGGAACCGACCGGGGACGCATTGTTCCCCGTGTTTGAACATGATTTCGAATTTGTCCAAGTCACCGAATCCCACCCCGGTTTCGAAGTGCGCCACTACCACCGCATCCACCGGGCTCCAATTCAGGGGGAAATATGAGCCGCCGCGTTTACTCGCGGTGAATACGCAATCAGGGTTTGCAGGGGATCGATCCGCATTCTCAGCGATGCGGTCGCCGCTTAGAGTTCAATCATGCGCCCGGTGCGGAAGCTTTCGTCGGCCGCGGCTACAATGCGCATGGAATGGATGGCGTCATCCATATGAGCGCTCAGATCCGTGTTTTCGCGGATCGCACGCAGGAAAAACTGCTGCTCCCGCAGACACAGCCCGTCGTGATCGGGCTCGTCATCGAGTCGGATAATCTCGTCGGATTTCATAAACTTACCATCCGGGCCGAGTTCGCCGTGATGCAGTCGCAGCGCGGAGGTCTGCGAGTGCGCATCCACGTTGGCGCTCTGGCCTTCGGAGCTGGCCTTTTCTGCAACGATGGACACGCATCCTTTGGGGCCCACCACGTCCTTCACAAAAAACGCGACCTCGCTCATCATAGGTCCCCAGCCCGCCTCATACCAACCGACTGAGCCGTCGGAGAAGGTCACCTGCAGCTGTCCGTAGTTCACCATCCCGGGCTTGAGTTCCTCGGAGAGCCGCGCACCGATGCCGGAAACGCGAACCGGCCGCGCGCCCGTCATCTGGCACATCACGTCCACGTAGTGCACGCCACAGTCTACGACTGGGGAAATGGAATTCATGAGTGCCTTGTGAACTTTCCACTCATTTCCGAAGCTCTGCTGGTTGAGGTTCATGCGCATCACCAGCGGCTTGCCAAGGCCCCGCGCCAGTTCAATGAACCGAATCCAGCTTGGATGATGGCGCAGAATGTAGCCGATCACCAAACGCAGTCCCGTGGACCTTGCTTTGGCGACGATCCGCTCGGCCTGCGCCACGGTTTCGGCAAGGGGTTTTTCGATGAAGACATGCGCCCCGGCGTCAAAAGCCTTCATTGCGTAATCTGCGTGCGTGTCGGGATACGTTGAAATGGACACTGCATCGGGGCGGGTCGCCGCCAGGGCTTCCTCGTAGCTCCCGAACTCAGCGTAGCCGCCGCCCAACTCGGCGTTGAGCTTGGCGCGCGACTCCGGAGAGCGGGTGACGATCCCGACAATCTGGAAGCCATCCAACTGATGATAGGCCAGCGCATGGGAACGCCCCATGTGACCCGCACCTACGCAAAGAACTCGAACCGGATTATTCATAGAGGGAGAGATGGTGAAAAATGTGTGAGGGGAGGCGGGCCGTTCAGGGTCTCTTAATTGCCAATTCGGCCTCTATCTTGCCCAAAGGGAGCGTATTGATCACGTCCTGTGCGCGCAACCATCCCTTTCTCGCAATCCCGACCCCGTTCCACAAATACTGCAACTGGGACACGTTATGTGCATCGGGGTTGATGGAGCAACGTACTCCTTTCGCGATGGCCTGCGGCCACCAGCGCCAGTCCATGTCGAGCCTTCTCGGGTTGGCATTGAGCTCGATGACGGTGCGGGTTTCGGCGGCAGCCTCGATGATGGCGGGAACGTCCACCGCATAGGCGTCCCGGCTCAGTAAAAGCCGCCCGCTCAAATGCCCCAACATCGTCACGTAGGGACTGCTCATGGCGCGGATAATACGGGCTGTCATTTCCTTCTGCGGCAACGTGAAGGAGGCGTGCACCGATGCCACGACGTAATCGAGTTGGGCGAGTACTTCGTCGGGGTAGTCCAGCGTACCGTCCTTGAGAATGTCGCACTCCACGCCCGCAAAGAGGCGGAAATCCGGTGCGTACCGCGCGTTCAGATCTTGAATCTCGGCGACTTGCTTCAAGAGGCGATCCGCCTCCAGCCCGCGCGCTTGAAAGGAGGACACGGAGTGATCTGAAATGCCGAGGTACTGCAATCCCAGCTCCCGGGCGGCCTCGGCCATTTCTTCCAGCGTGGAGCGCCCATCGCTTGCCGTAGTGTGATTGTGAAAGGTCCCGCGCAGGTTCTCGAGTTTCACCAAGCGCGGCAGGCGGTGCTCCTCTGCAGCTTCCAACTCCCCGCGGTCCTCGCGCAGTTCCGGTTCGATGTAATCCAGTTCGAGGGCGCGGTACAGGTCCTCTTCCGAATGAATCGGGGGAATGGGTTGGGCGGGAACCTTGGATTTTTCATCCGGGGCGAGCCGGTACTCGTTTAGCGTCCATCCCCGCGCCAGGGCTCGGCTGCGCAGGGCGATGTTGTGTTCCTTTGAACCCGTAAAATAATTCAGCGCACTCGGATACTGGGCAGGACTCACGACGCGCAGATCCGCCTGAATTCCGCTGCGCAGACGCACGCTGCTTTTTGTTTCGCCGCGGGCCAAAACATTCTCCACGGAGGCGTGGTTTACAAAAAACTCCGTCACTGCTGCGGAAGACCGCGCGGCAACAAGGAAATCCAAGTCGTGCACGGTTTCTTTCCGGCGTCTGTACGATCCCGCAATAGCCGCGTGCAAGACACCGGGGATGGTCTTAAGTTGCTCGAGAAGATGTTCCGCTTCGAAAGCGATGTCTCCAAACCGGAAGGACCCGGCGTATTTTTTGCGGGCCTCGATGGAGGAAAGGATGTTTGCGGCCGACTTGGTGCCAAAACCCTTGAGATCCGCGACGCGGCCGTCGGTGCAGGCTGCGTGGAGTTGCTCGACCGTGGTGACGCCCAACTGCTCCCAGAGTACCTTAATTTTCTTTGGGCCGAGTCCCTGCAGCTCAAACATTTCAAAAAGGCCTTCCGGAAACTCGGCTTTGAGCGATTCGTAGTAGGGGAGGGTGCCCGTGTTCACAAATTCGACAATTTTTTCCTCGAGCGCCTTGCCCACTCCGGCGACCTCTCCCAGGCGCTGCTCGGCAATCACGGCCTCCAGATCGCCGCTGAATGTTTCGAGGGCCCGGGCTGCGTTTGTGTATGCGCGGACCTTGAATACGTTCTCACCCTTCAACTCCAGGAGACGGGCTATGGATTCGAATAGTTCGATGACATCCTCTTTCGACTTCTGAAGCATAGCCTTTGATGCTTCCATCCAACCTCGGCAGAATCAACCCAGCGTGCGGGGTGTTTTCCAGACCGTTTCGGGGCTCCGTTCCCTGCTGCCCCCCGCTTTTTGGGGATACAGCCCTCGAAATACCGCGCTTGCGCTCTCCAACGCACGAATCTAGTACATCGGAGCATGAAGAAAGTCGAAGCCATCATCAAACCCTTCAAGGTGGAGGACGTCAAACAGGCCCTTACGGAAATTGGCGTTGAAGGGATGACCCTTATTGAGGTCAAGGGATTCGGGCGTCAAAAAGGACACACCGAGATTTACCGTGGCAGTGAATATACCGTGGATTTTCTGCCCAAAATGAAACTCGAAATCGTTGTCCGCGATGATTTCGCCGACCGCGTGGTTCAGGCGATCGTTCGTTCTGCGAAAACCGGAAAAATTGGAGACGGGAAGGTTTTTGTAACGCCGATTGAGGAGATTATCCGCATCCGGACCGAGGAGCGCGGCGACGCGGCCATTTAAACCCTTACGAACCGGGTTTTTTTGATGCCGGATTGGATCATTGCCGTGCTCCTCGGGGTCGTGGAGGGGCTCACGGAATTTCTTCCTGTTTCTTCCACAGGGCATCTGTTGATTGTGCAGCACTGGCTGCCGCGCCAGAGCGATCTCTTCAACGTGGTGATCCAGTCGGGGGCGGTGCTGGCGGTGCTTCCGCTTTTTCGGAACCGGCTCGAACAGCTCGCAGCGTGGAGGGAGCCTTCCAGCCGGAGACTTTGGAGACTCATTTTCATCGCGTTTGGCACGACGGTGGTGGGGGGTGTTCTCATAGACAGAGCCGGACTCAAGCTGCCCGAGACGGCCGCGCCGGTGGCTTGGGCGCTGATTGCGGGTGGCGTGTTGTTTCTCCTTGCCGAGGCGCGGTTGCGCGCATCGGCCGTGGCGCGCGAAATGACTCCGTGGCTCGCGGCGTGTGTGGGGGTATGCCAGCTCGTTGCCGCGGTGTTTCCAGGCACTTCCCGATCTGGGGCGACGATTCTCGGAGCGATGCTCGGGGGCAACCCGCGGGCAAGCGCCACGGAATTTTCCTTCCTCATTGGAATCCCAACCCTGTTGGCTGCCTCGGGACTCAAGATGTTGAAAGCCCTGAAACACGGGGCGCAGGAGGATTGGGCGTCCCTGGGCATCGCAACTTTGGTGGCAGCCGGCGTGTCTTTCATCACCGTAAAGTGGCTGCTCCGTTTTGTGCAAACGCACTCGTTTGCCGCCTTCGGCATCTACCGGATTGCGGTCGGGGCGATCCTGCTTTTGGTTCTCTGAGCACTTATTTTGAAGCTTTCCGAAATCCAAACCACCCTGCGCGAGCTGAACGCTCCACCGACCAAAAGTCTGGGCCAGAATTTTTTACACGACAAAAATCTGGCTGCATGGATCGTTTCGCAGGCCCGGATTGGCCCCGAAGACCGGTGGCTGGAGATCGGCCCCGGGCTCGGCGCACTCACCGACATCGCCCTGCAGCATTCGTCCCGTGGAACGCTTTTGGAAAAGGACGACCGTCTCATCCCCTTTCTGCGGGACCGCTATCCGCAGCTCCGCGTGATTCACGCGGATGCGGCCCGCTTTGATGTGCGGGAGCTTCTCCCGCAGGGACCCCTTCGGGTTTTTGGGAATCTGCCTTACTACGTTTCGAGCCAGATACTTTTCAACTTCACTCCGCCCCACGCTCCGGTGACACGCATGGTGTTTACACTGCAGAAGGAACTCGCCGAACGGATGGCGGCTCCCTCCGGAACGCGCCAGTTCGGAGCTCCTTCCGCGCTGATCGGACGCAGGTGGAGGGTCACGATTTTAAAGGATATGCCGCCTTCGGTGTTCATGCCGGTCCCCAAGGTGGACTCCTCCGTCGTGTGCCTGGAGCCGCGGGAACCCGGGGAGTTTTC
>JBILWF010000071.1:0-8044 GCA_044370075.1 Chthoniobacteraceae bacterium
TCCACAGGGGGGTGATTTCCGCGGTAAGCGTATCAATACGACTCAGCTGTCCGTTGGCTTGAAGCGCAACAAACCCGTCGGGATCCCCTGGCGAGTCCAGCACGGTTTTCCACGGCACCTTGTCCGGCGGATGAATTTCCAGATCGGAGTAGTCGGAGCGCTTGTCGAGATATTCCCAGTTGGCGTCGCGTAATTCGGGAGGGACTTTGGAAAGCGCGTCGCGCATGCGCTCGGAGTCGGCCGTTTCCTCGGCGGCTTCCGCCAGTGCGACCTGCGCGGCGGCCGCACTTAGACGGGAGTTGCGTTCGTTTTCGAGGGCGCGTTTTTCGCTGACGGTCAATTTCCACATGAAGGCCGCGCCGGCCACCAGAAACACCGCCACCATCGTCGAGAATGCCTTGTGGCGTTTGATGAAGAGCGCGATTTGTTTCACGGAGCCGGCCTGTTCCGCACGCGTTGCAAACCCACTTTGATACGCCGCGATGTCAGCGGCCAATTCTTCGACCGTTCCGTAGCGTTGCGCCCGGTCTCGTTTCATCGCCTTGCGGGTGACGGCCTGCAGCGCCTCCGGGACGCGGCAGTCCATGGCGGCCGGTGTGCCCACCTTGATTTTTTCCCGGTTGCCCCGGCTGATCATCGAACTCACCTGCCCGTTGCGGACCTTTGTGAGTACCTCCTGCACGCTCTTTCCCTCCACGGGCGCCCGTAGCGTGAGGAGAGCGTAGAGGATTCCCCCAAGGGAGTAGATGTCGCTGCGTTCATCCAGCTCAGCCACCATGCCCTCTGCCTGTTCCGGGGACATGTACTGGGGAGTGCCCATCACATCGCCCTCGAGTGTCATGCCAGCTGAGGGCGGATCCGGGGCGGCCCCCGCGGATCCTGCGGGGCGAAGGAGTGGAAGTTCGCCGCTGCCGAGCATTTTGGCCAGGCCCCAGTCCATGACGAGCACCTCGCCGTACTCACCCACCATGATGTTATCCGGCTTCAAATCGCGGTGCAGGATGCGTTTGCTATGGGCAAATGCCATCGCATCGCACACCTTCCGAAAAATAGTCAGCAGGGTGGCTGGTGGATAGTCGCGCAAGGCGGCGGTTTCTCCCGAGCGGAGGGCGTTGAGGATTGCCTGCAGGGTCTGGCCCTTGACCAGCTTCATCGCGTAGTACGGGCGCTTGTACGTGTCCACACCGATGGCGTAAATCGGGACAATATTGGGATGCGCCAGCTGCGCAAGCACCTCCGCCTCCCTGGAAAACCGCGGATCGGCACCGGCCGCGTGTACGCTGCTGACTTTCACGGCCACCTCCCGTTTGAGGTCGGGATCTTCTCCCGCGTAGATTTTGCCCATGCCACCCCGTGCAATTTCCCGGCCCAGCTTGTAGGCGCCTTGCAAGGGAGCCTCGCATGCGCCGGACTCGCCCTGCACGAGGCACTGCGATTGGCCCGCGGCGGCGGGTGGGGTGAGGGTGACCTCCAGCCTTTGGCGCGGCTTGGAGCCCGGCGGAGGCGGCACCGTCGCATCGGGATCCGGAATGGGCGCGGCGGGTTCTGCAGCCGTGGGCCCGGCCGTGCCATCCGGCAAGGCGAGCTGCACGGAGATATCGGGGAACTCAATCGAGGCGGGAAATTCCGTCCAGACGCGCTCTGAAATGGCGTATCCATTGACGCTCACCGCGGGCCTGAGAGGCTCCACTTCAATCCCGTTTTCGGTCACCCAAAGCAGTGCATGCTCGGGGGCGATGGATTCCCCGCGGAGGGTGATTTGCGCGGTGCCTCCCGAGCCCATGCGGTATTCGCCCTCAGAAAGTTCCGCGGTTTCCGTGCAGCCGTTGGCGTAGTGGACTGTGAGGTGGATGCGGTGCATGCGGGATGGGGCAAACCTGTGGACGGAATGAGTTTCTGTAAACGGGGAAGTCGTGTGCGGTTCGTGGAAGTCGCCGGGTGATTTTGACGCAGGGACCGGTGCAATGTGAGACGGTGCCGGTACCAGGGTGGAGGGCGAGATTTGGGTCCCGGCCCGGAGGATTCAGAGTGCAAATCGCGCGCGGGCCTCGGCAACGTCTTGCGCGATTTGGTTCCGCAGTGCGTCCACGTGGGCAAAACGCATTTCCGGACGCAGGAATTCACAGAACCTCACCTCCCATGTTTGTCCGTAAAAATCGCCGGATTCGTCGAGTAGGTGCACTTCCAATACGGGTTCCTCCGCTTGCAGGCTAACCGTGGGGCGGCGTCCAATGTTGGCAACCCCGCGGTGTGGCGCGGTTGATTGCGCGCGCGAAACTTCCACCGTGTAGACGCCAAAAGGCGGTAGAACGGCGCTGGAAAGTGCGATATTCGCCGTGGGAAACCCAAGTGTTCGCCCAAGCCGGCGCCCGGGCCCGACCATTCCCGCAACGATGTATTCCCGTCCCAGCAGTTTGGTGGATGTTGCGAAATCGCCCGCCGCAATCGCGTTGCGGATCCGCGTACTGCTGACCACGGCGCCATCCATAAGAAGCTCGGGGACACCTATGGATTTAAACCCGAATTGCGAGCCGAGGGATTCGAGCAGGGCCAGATTGCCCCGGCGTTCCTTTCCGAAACTCCAGGTTTCTCCAACGCAAACGGCGCTCAGGGGCGCGGAGTGAGAAGCCAGTTGCCGTATGAATTCCTCCGGGGGAGTTTGCGCCGTTTCCCGGGTGAATGGCAGCAGCAGCACGTGCCGCAAACCCCATGCTCGGAGAAGTTTGAGTTTTTGGTCGGTGCCCATGAGCATGGGCGGGGCCATTTCGGGTTTGAGAATCCGCGCCGGATGCGGCTCGAATGTAAGCACCAGCGGCGTGCCGCCGCCTTCGGCCGCCGCGCGGATGGCGGTTTGAATGACCGCTTTGTGGCCGAGGTGAAGCCCGTCGAAGACCCCGATCGCAATGACTACGGGTCCCGGCACGCGAGCCAGATCGGTCGTGCTGCGCAGCAGTTCCATGCGGGGTGGATTTGGAACGGACAAGCCGTGGGGCGTGGAGGGGTTTCGCGGGCTTCTTCAGGCCCCGCGCATACGTGACACGGTGGGCAGGTCGAGCACTCGAGACATTATCGAAGCGGCTTCCGTCTCGCGGAGTGCGGAAACGGGCAGCGCGTTGTCCACGCTGAACCGTCCGGATTTGGTACGGCGCAGCGCACGCAGATGCGCACCGCAGGAAAGGGTTTCGCCGATGTCATGGGCATAGGTGCGCACATAAAACCCCTTGCTGCACACCACGCGAAAATCGATGTCGGGTAGTTGGACCTTCAACACCTCGTGCGCAAATACATGCACAAAACGGGGTTCCCGTTCGACGACCTTTCCCTGTCTGGCCAGCTTGTACAGTGCCACGCCGCCCTGTTTGATGGCCGATACCATCGGGGGTGTTTGATAAAAATCGCCGTCAAATTTTGCAAACGCCGCCTCGATGTTGGCGGTGGTGAGTTGCGGAACGGTGCGTGTTTCTGTGGTTTCCCCGTCGGCATCCTGGCTGTCGGTGGTCACGCCCAGTTGCATCGTCCCGATGTACTCCTTGTCCTCAGCCATGAGCAAATCCTGGATTTTGGTCCCACGCCCTAGCACAAGAATCAGCAGTCCGGTGGCCAGGGGGTCGAGAGTTCCGCAGTGGCCCACTTTTTTAATTCCGAGCCGTTTCCGGACCATCGCCACCACGTCGTGGGAGGTCATTCCCGGTTCCTTGTCGACGAGCAGCACGCCGTCGATGTCTTGAGTTCGCATACTAAAAATTCCGGGTGAAAAAGAGGGGTGCAGTGACGTTAGTTGAGCGCGCCGAGGTGTCTTTCGATGGCCGCAAGCACCCGCGAGCGGGTCAAATCCACGGCGGCTTCGATGCGTGCGCCGGCCGCCATTTTATGGCCGCCGCCTCCGAACTCGGCGCAGATCGCGCACACGTCGACACGGGCGTCCTTGGAGCGCAGACTGATGCGGGTGCGGTCGTCGGCCAGTTCTTCAAAGAAGGCGGCGACGACGACCCCATCAATCGCTCGAAGGGTATCGATAAGTCCCTCGGTGTCGTCGGGGATGGTTTGCAGGCGGCGGGTGGTTTCAAGCGTGAGCGAAAAGCTTGCCACGCGGTCTTGTGCGTTAAATTGCAGGCTGTTAAGGAGCGCGCGCATCAGCTCCATCCGGCGCCGGGGGCAGGACTGGTAGAGGTGCAGGTTGATGGCGCCCACGTCCACGCCGCAATCCACCAGATGGGCTGCGATCTGATAGGTGCGGGCTGTCGTGCTTGGGTATTGAAACGAGCCGGTATCCGTGGAGATGGCTGCATACAGTGCGTCGGCCATCGCACGGGTTGGGGCGATCCGCGCGTGCTGGATGAGCTCAAAAAGGATTTGGCCCGTTGCTGGGGACGCGGTGTCGATGTGGACAAGGTCCCCGAGGCGGTCATTGGATACGTGGTGGTCTATGTTCACCCAAACGGCGCCCGGAGGGATAGCTGCAAGGCATTCGGCTCCAGCGCGTTCGCGCGTTGCGGTATCCACGAGAAAAACGACGTCAAAGGGGGCTGCTCCCGCGCTGGGGCGCACGACCTTTTCGGAGCCTTCAAGGAAGCGGAACCGGTCGGGGAGTCCGTCCTCGTTCCAGCATGTGACATTTTTGCCGAGTTGCTCCAGGGCGAGGCCCCACGCGAGCGTGGATCCGATTGCATCGCCATCGGGCCGGAAGTGGCTCAGAACTAAGAAGCGTTTTTTGGAATGAACGAGGGACAGGATGGAGTCAAAAGAGCTGGCGGTGCTCATGGCAGGGGTGGGTTGAGGCAGGCAAGGTCTCGGACCGTTTGGTGTCTGCGGGCTTTTAGAAATTCGGCGGGAGTTTGGGATTGCCGAACTCATCCTGCTCCTCAACAGGAGGGAGCAGATTGAGCTCATCCATGAGGTGGATGACGCGGGTGCCCCGTTCTATGCCAGTATCCAATTTGAAGTGGAGTTGGGGCGTGTACTTGATGATGACGCGCCGCGAGAGTTGGTATTGGAGATGCGAGCGCTTGGATTGGAGTTGGGTAATGACGGCGGAGCGTTGTCCCGGGGTGCCGATGACCGACATGTAGACGTGCGCGTGTTTGAGGTCGGGCGTGATATCGACCTGCTGCACTGTCACGAGCTGGGCGTCGAAGAGCATTTCCCGGCGAAGGAGCTCTCCCAACTCCCTGCGCAGTAGTTCGTTGACGCGTTCGAGACGATGTTTTGCCATGGCTGTTACCTTTTCCATTTAGCCCGCGGAGCGGACGCGCCTCCGGTCCAAATCCGAGGCCGCGTTTCCCGCGCCGGGCGGGGGAGAACCAGCCGGGTTCACACAAACCGGAGGGCTCGCCGTCGCGCCTAGAGTTGCTGGGCGACTTTTTCGAGCGTGTAGCACTCGATGATGTCGCCTTCCTCGTAGTCATCGAAGGTACCCAGACGGATGCCGCACTCCATTCCGTTGCGTACTTCTTTGACGTCGTCCTGGAAGCGTCGAAGCGTGGCAAGACCGCCGTCGTAAATGGGCTGTTTGCCGCGTAGCACGCGGGCGCGGGCGGAACGCAGGATGCGCCCGTCGGTGACGTAACATCCGGCTACGCTGCCCTTGGCCAGATTGAAAACTTTGCGAACCTCGGCATGCCCTACGGTCGCTTCCCGAGTTTCCGGATCGAGCAGCCCGGCCATGGCTTCTTTGACCTGGTCGATGAGTTCGTAGATGATGGAGTAGAGCTTGACCTGCACCCCTTCGCGCTTGGCTACGTTCGCGGCATTGTTTTCTACTTTGACGTTGAATCCCAGTACGACGGCGTTGGAGGCCGCCGAAAGGAGAACATCGCTTTCGCTGATCGGGCCTACTGCGGAGTGTATGATGTCCAAGTCGATTTTCTTGCTGTGAATCTGTTTGAGCGAAGCAACCAGCGCTTCTCCCGAGCCCTGCACATCTGATTTCAGAAGGACGCGCAGCGACTTTCGCTGGTCCTCAGCAAGGCTTTCAAAGAGATTTTCAAGCGTGGGACGCGCAGGAGCCGCCAGTTTGTTCAGGCGCATAGATTCGAGGCGCTCCGTCGAAAGCACCGCTGCTGCGCGCTCGTTTTCCATCTCCACCATTTCGTCGCCCGCATTTGGCAGACCGGAAAAACCCACCACTTTCACAGGCGTGGAGGGCCCCGCGCTCTTGAGCGGTTTGCCGCGGTCGTCCAGAAGCGCCTTTACTTTACCGTAGTGGTTTCCGCAGATGAAGGCGGAGCCCTGTTTTAGGGTGCCGGTGCGTACAATCAGAGTGGCTGTTGGGCCGCGTCCCTGCTCGACCTGTGCCTCGATCACGGATGCCCGGGCAACGCCACCCGAGGTTGCCTTCAGTTCGGAGACTTCGGCAACAAGCAGAATACTCTCGAGCAGTTCGCTGACTCCCTGTCCTTTGATCGCGGAAACGGGCACACAAATCGTGTCACCGCCCCAATCTTCCGGTGAAAGGCCCTTCTCTTGAAGTTGGCCCTTGACGCGGTCCACGTTGGCTCCGTTGGAATCGATTTTCGTGATGGCCACGATGATCTGCACTTTTGCCGCTTTGGCATGGGAGAGCGCCTCGAGCGTTTGAGGCATGATGCCGTCGTCGGAGGCAACCACCAGAACCACGATGTCCGTTACGTTGGCACCGCGCGCCCGCATTGCCGTAAATGCCGCGTGACCCGGAGTATCCAAAAAGGTGATGTTCTGGCTTTTGTATGCAACGGAGTAGGCCCCGATGTGCTGGGTGATCCCGCCGGCCTCACCCGCCGCAACCCGTGTTTTGCGGATGGAATCCATGAGGGTCGTCTTCCCATGGTCTACGTGGCCCATGAACGCCACGATGGGAGCCCGCAAGCGGAGTTCCTCCTCCTTCGGCTTCTCGGGCTCCTTGGGAGGCTCCACCACCTTCTCCACGGGCTTGTGAACCCCAGCGCCTTTTTCGCGCTTTTCGCGGGCGAAGGTGAAGCCGTGCTTTTTGCAAACCTGGGTGGCGATCTCCACCTCGACCGCTTGGTTGAGATTGACGAAGATATTCATCCCCATGAGGTCGCGCATGACCTCGAAGGGCTTCAGTCCGAGGGCCGCCGCCAAGTCCCGAACCCCGATGGGCGGCTTGAGATGTATGGTTTTCTCCTCGGATTTTATCTCCTCTTCCGATTCGCCGGGGGCTGGCTCCGCGGTGGGTTCCGGGGGCGGGGGCGCATTTTGTGCTGCCTCCTCCGGCCGGTCCGGAGGCTCGACTATTTTTGAGATCGGGGGCAGCGAGGAGAAGGGCTTGATCGGATTGAGTGTGACCCTTTTGCGTGGGGCTTTTGGCTTCTCGTCAATGAGGGAAACCGCCTCCTTTGGTGGAGGGGGCGGGGGAGCAACCGGTTCGGGTTTTGGGGCAGGAGCCTGCTTGCCTGTGATCCGCTTGATGGCGGGCGGCTTGGGGGCGGCTGCGGAAGCCAGTTTTTCCTCGGATTTTTTCCGGGTAGCCCGGTTGGCTGCGTCCTCCGGCTCGACTTTTGAGGCGGCAGCGGCGGGTTTCCGCGGAGTTGTCGTACGGCGCGGGGCGGAGCTGGCGTCGGGGGAGTCGTTAGCAGGGTTGGAGCGTGGGGATCGGGTTGCCATTCAAGTGCGTGTCTACCGGATTAAGCGAGGCGGATGGGTTTTCTTTAGGAAAGAGTTTTTAAGCGGGAAATGCGCGGGCGCTGGTTCAGACGGTACCGCTGGATTTCTCCAATTCGTTTTGGGCAGCCGTATAGATTTGCTGGGCAAGGGTGAGGTCGCACCCGATTTGCTCTGCAATGTCGGAGGGGTCCGCCGTTGTAATCACATCGGCGCTTACCATGCCCGCGTCCATCAGCTTGCGGGCGATGTCGACCGGAACGGAAAGAACCGAGGCGAGGGAGTGAACACCCTTTTCGACGTTTTGTTCGAAGGCCTCCCGCGCAGATTCATCCCGATCGATTGAGATGTCCCAGCCGGTAAGCCGGGACGTTAGTCGCGCGTTCTGGCCGCGCTTACCGATGGCAAGATAGAGTTGGTCCGCTTCCACCTTGATCTGCACCTG
>JBILWF010000072.1:0-8032 GCA_044370075.1 Chthoniobacteraceae bacterium
GTGCTGGCGAATCTGGCCAGCGGGCTTTGGTTTGTGCGGTGGCTTATCCCGGCTTTGGGGGCGGGGTTGGCGTGGCTTGCGGTGGTGTGCACCGGGGCGCTGGGGAATGCGGCCACGGCGTGGTTTTATTATCCCGCGGACCACCAGAGCCTGGGGGCTTCGACGGCCGTGTTTGGCGCGCTCGGACTTTTGACGGGGGAAGCCCTGGGGGGCTTGTTTTCGACGCGCGCCGGGCGGTCCTGGTGGCGCTGGGTTTTGCCGCTGGGGGCGGGGCTCGCGCTTTTGGCGTTTCTTGGGGCGGGGGGGGCGGAGCGGGAGCGGGTCGATGTGGCTGCACACCTGTGGGGGTTTGCCGCAGGCGTGCCGCTGGGGGTGGTTTTGGGGTGGGCCCGTGCGGGGGAGCGGGTTGCGGGGCGGGGCCAGATCCTGTGCGGAACGGTTGCGGCAGCGGTGGTATGCGGGGCCTGGGTGTGGGGGCTGTGGCAAACCTGAAGCCCTTGCTCCCGGCAAGCACGCCTGGTACGCGCGTGAACCTGTCCGCGGGCGCCTGTTCAGACCAGAATCTCGTGCACCACGCGCCCGCCCTGGTTGTCTGTCAAAGACATCGCGGTGCCGTTGCGCTGGAAGGTCAGGCGGGTGTGTTCCAAGCCGAAGAGGTGGAGCAGCGTCGCGTGATAGTCGCGGTGGGTGACGATATCCGCCACCGCCTTGTGACCGAATTCGTCGGTCTGGCCATAGGCGATACCCGCCTTGAAACCGCCGCCCGCCACCCACATCGAAAATCCAAAGGTGTTGTGGTCGCGTCCGACCACGTCCCGGCCGCCCTCGTACTGGATGACGGGCAGCCGTCCCATTTCCCCGCCCCAGTGTACGACGGTGGAATCCAGCAGGCCGCGTTGTTTGAGGTCGATCACGAGGGCGGCTGAACCGCGGTCCACGTAACGGCAGGCTGCGGGCAAACTGCCGATGATGCCCTTGTGATGGTCCCACGTCTGGTTGCCCGTGAAGAGCTGTACAAAACGCACCCCGCGTTCCACCAAACGGCGCGCAATTAAACAACGCGTTCCGAACTCCGCCGTGGCCGGGTTGTCGATTCCGTAGAGTTTTTTGGTGGCCTCGGATTCCCCGCCGATGTCGAGGGCTTCTTTGGCCGCCAGTTGCATGCGTCCGGCCAGTTCGAAGCTGGCAATCCGCGCTTCCAAGTCGCTCTCCCCCGGGTGGTTTGCGAGGTGGGCTGCGTTGAGGCCCCCGAGAAAGTCCAGGTACCGGGCTTGGGCTTCCCCCCGCAGATGCGGTGCGGGGTCGAGGTTGACCATGCGCGGCTCCTGCGAGCGGACCGCGGTGCCCTGATAAATGGAGGGCAGCCAGCCCTGGGTCCAGTTTGCGACGCCCAGGACGGGCAGCCCCCGGGGATCGGTAAGCGCCACGTAGGCGGGGAGGTCGCGCGTTTCCGAGCCGAGCGCATACGCAAGCCAGCTGCCGAGGGTGGGACGCCCGGCGAGGATGCCGCCGGTCTGGATGGCGTAGATGCCCTGTCCATGATTGCTCACCCCGGTTTGCATGCCGCGCAGCAGGGTGACCTCGTCCACGATTTGGGAGAAATGCGGCAGCAGTTCGCTGACTTCCGTGCCGCATTGGCCGTGGTTGCGAAACTTCCACGGGCTGGCCATTAGGGTCGTGCTGGCGTGGGCGGAGTCATCGTACTTGATGTCGCCGACGAACTTTTGGCCGTTGCGTTTGTCCAGCTCGGGTTTGGGCTCGAACAGGTCGATCTGGCTCGGGCCGCCCTGCATGAAAAGGGAGATCATCGCGCGCGCCCGGGGCGGGGCGGGGGACGCCTTCGGGAGCGTGTCAAAATGCTGGCCTTGAAGGTCCACGGGCTTTGCCTGCGCACGTTCGCCTTCCAGCAGGGAGAGGGCTCCGAGACCGCCCAGACAAAATGCGCTGCGGTTCAGGAAGTGGCGGCGGGAATGGCATCCGGCGGCATGCATGGATTCAGGGGGGGTTAATCGACGTACAGAAAACCGTTCGAACTCAGCAGTGCCTGGCACAGCGTGGCGAGGGCGGCGACTTCGGGCGGAAGCGGGGTGGCGGGAGCCGGGGAAGCAGGTGCCTTGGATGCGGTCTTGGGAGCGGCCTGGGGGGCAGCGGGGGCTCGCACAGGCGCGGACACTGGAGCCGCGGGGGGTGAACCCGCCCTGCCGGCGGACGTCTGCAAGGTGGCGGTCTGCGCCGTCAGAAAATCCAGCGCCCGCCGCGTCTCCTCCGCGGAGGGTTGGCGCCCGAGGATGAGGCTCCATGCAGCGCGGATCTGGTTTTCCCTGTCCGGTTCGCGGCCCACCCGTTCGGCAAGAAAGCGAGACTGCTCCAAGGCGAATTCGCTGTTCATGAGGCTCAGCGCTTGGGGGGCGACTGTGGATGCGGAGCGCGCCTCGCAGTTGGGCTCCATTTTCGGCAGGTCGAAGGTCTCCAGCATGCCCAGGGGGCGGGTGCGCCGCGCCTGCACGTAAATGCTGCGCCGGAATTCCTCCCCGTTCAACGGCACCACCTTGCCGGTGGGACGGCCCGCTGTGTCCGCGGTGTCCACCCCCACGACCACCTGTCCCGAGAGGTCGAGCATGACCGGCACGGGCGCGCCGAACATCTTTGGGTTGAGCTTTCCGCTGAGCAGAAGCATCGAATCGCGCAGGGATTCCGCATCCATGCGGCGCACCAGAGCGCGTCCAAAAAGGCGGTTCTCCGGGTCGGCAGCGTCCTTGAGCGGCGTTCGTGCTGAGGACTGTTTATAGGTTGCGGAGTTCAGCAGGAGGCGTAGCAGGCTCTTGAGCCGCCAGCCGTCCCCGGTGAATTCGGACGCGAGCCAGTCCAGCAGCTCCGGATGGGAAGGGGCCTCGCCCTGCCGGCCGAAATCCGCGGGGGTCGCAACAATTCCCCGTCCCATAACGTGGTGCCATACGCGGTTCACCAGCACGCGCCCCACCAGCGGATGGCTGCCGGAGGTCAGGTAGCGGGCGTATTCCGAGCGGCGTCCGGTGCCGGCAGGGGGCGGCGTTGCGGGGGTGAAGGAGGCGGGTTGGAGGGCCTCCAGAACCGTAAACTCGCCCGGTTCCACTGCTTCGCGCGGCTGCTGCGGGTCGCCGCGTTGAAACACGCGGGTCTTCGGGGGATCTTTGATGGACTCGGCCGACTCGTTGAACACGGGCAGGAAAACCTCCGCCGGTTTCCGTTTGCGCACGGCAGCCGCCTCGTCCGCGATTTTCTTCAACTCGGCCTCATGCTGGGTGTTGTAGGTGCGGTCGTAGAGATAGAGCGAACTGCCGTTGAGCTGGTTGATGGTGGGGTGCTCCTTGAGAAGTTTCAGCTGCGCGGGGTTGCGCTTTGCCGCGGGCGTTTGAAACGCTTCCCGCAGCGGCTCCCGCAGTTCCTCCGGCTTGGAATTTAACTCCCAGCCCAGCACCAGCTCGATGAGTTCGGCTTCCCTCTTTTTGCGCCGTTCATCAATGGCCTTCGCTTCGGCCTCGATTTCCGCGGCACGCGCCCGCTCGGCGGCGCTCATGAGTGACAGTTGCCTCGCGGCGGGTGCGCGCCAGCGACCGGTGTCAAAGCCCGGTTCGAACACGGCCCGCAGGCGGTAATAATCCCGCTGCGGAATCGGGTCGTGTTTGTGGTCGTGACACTGGGCGCATCCCACGCTCATGCCCAGCAGCGAAGTGGACACCACCTTGAGCGTCTCGGCGATGACTGCGTTGCGGGCCGTGGTCTGTTCCGCGGCGGGTGCGGTGGCGGTTCCATCGGGCGCCATCCGTAAAAAACCGGTTGCCGCAAGGTGCTCCTTGTCCGCTGCGGAGAGGTTGTCGCGCGGGGAGGTGACCCGCTCGTCACCGGCGAGTTGTTCCTGAAGAAAACGGTCAAAGGGTTTGTCCGCGTTAAGGGAGCGGATGACGTAATCCCGGTACTGGTAGGCCCAAGGACGGACGGTGTCTGCGTCGCTGTAGCCGTCGCTGTCGGCGTAGCCCGCCACGTCCAGCCAGTGCCGGGCCCAGCGTTCGCCGAAATGAGGCGATGCGAGGAATCGCTCCACCATGCGGGCATAGGCGTCGGGCGCGCTGTCGGCTTCGAATTCCTGAACCTGCTCCGGGGTCGGCATCAGTCCGGTGAGATCAAACGCGACCCGGCGCAGCAGGGTCGCGCGGTCGGCCTCGCCGTTGAGGGAAAACCCGTGCCGGGCCAGACCCGCGCTGACAAAACGGTCCACCGGGTGCGGGCTGCTGCTGGCAGCCGCCGGGGCGGGCACCGGGGGGCGACGGATCGGCTGAAACGCCCAGTATTCGCGGTCCTCTTCGGTGAGATACACGGTGGGCACCTGCTCGGGCTCGGCGCGCGCGGTGACGGCGCCTTGGGCGATCCATTCCCGGATGGTGGCCACTTCGCGTTCGTTGAGCTTTTTGCCTTTTGGCGGCATTTCGCCATCCCGGACGAGGTTCCACAATTCGCTCTTGCCGGGATCGCCCGGGACAACCGCCACGGCACCGTCCTCCCCGTGCGGGGCGACCAGAAATCGGCGCAGGCGCACGTCCAACCCGCCCTTGAGTTTTTCCCCCTCGCCATGGCAGTGGACGCAGTGGTGTTTGAGAATCGGACGGATATCCCGCTCGAAGGTCAGGGGGCGCGGCCCGGGGGCTGCGGGTTGCGCGGTACCGGCGTCGGCGCTCCGGGCGGATTGGGCTCCCTGGAGCGTGCAGAACACGAGCGCGTAAAACGCGGCCCGCGCGGGGTAAAACAGGGGGTGGAATCGGGGGGGGAGCATAAGATTCCGGCAAGAACCTCGACCGGACGAAGTTCTCGTATCGCGCTCGAATTTTAAAGCACAAAAAGGGCGCGTCCCGGGACAGGGTACGCGGTTTACTTCGCGGGCCTTGCGATGATGGGAACGGCGGCTGGGGTTACCACGGTTGCCATGGGCAGCGGTCTCTTTCGTGCCTGTTCGCGCGGATGCGTCAGCGTTTTCTAAAAATATCGCTCAGAAGACATTCGATCATCAGCGTGCGAAGCCCAAGGCCTTGCTTTTTGATCTTCTCGTGGAGCTCCTCGATCAGGAACTCGTCGGAAAGTTCCATGTGACGGCCCGTGGAGTAGGTCAAAAACTGGCGGATAAGATTCCGCACAAAAAGGTCCTCCCGGGTTTCCCGGATGATTTTACGGAAGCCTGCAAAGTCCGTGTAGGTTTCGCCGGAGGGGAGTTCTCCGCTGGGGTCCACCGGGGGGGCGGGATTCTTGCTGTTTTTAGGTTTTGGATAGGAGGCGCGCCAGCGGCCGATGGGGTCGAACGATTCGAGGCCGAACCCGAGTGGGTCGATTTTTCGATGGCACTCCGCGCAGGTGGCGTCGGCGCGATGTTTGGCCAGACGCTCCCGGATCGTGGATGTGCCCGTGACGTCGGGTTCGATGGCCGGGACCACGTCCGGGGGCTTCGGGGGCGGCACGCCGAGGATGTTCTCGCTCACCCAGACGCCGCGCGTCACGGGCGAGGTTTCGACCCCGTTTGCACTGACGGTGAGCACGCCGGCCATGGCGAGCAGGCCGCCCCGGCGCGGATTGTTTGCGAGGCTTACTTTCCGGAAACCGTCGGCGAGTCGGAGCGAGGTTTTCTCGGGAAGCTCGTAGAGTTTGGCGAGTTTTTTATCGACGAAGGTGTAGTCGGATTCGAGCAGCAGGGCTGCGCTTGCGTCGCGGGTCAACAGGTCGCGGAAGAACAGGCGGATCTCGCTCTTCATGGAGGACGGAAGATCCTCGGCGTAGTAGGCGCGGTTGTTTTCCCGCGGGGGGGGCATGCCTCCGAGGTCCCGAAGGTTGAGCCAGCCGTCCAAAAAACCCTGAATGAGCCCGTTAACGCGGTCGTCGGCGAGCATGCGGAGCGCCTCGGCTTTGAGGACGTGCGGTTGCGTGAGGGTTGCGGCCTTTGCCGAGGAGAGCAGTGCGGCGTCCGGAGGGGCCGCCCACAGCGCGTAGGACAACCGGGAGGCCAGATCGTAGGGAAGCAGATCGCGGGAGGCCTCGTCGGTGATTTCGCTGAGGTACAGAAAAGAGGGCGAGCAGAGGATGAGTTTTAACGTGTCCAGTGCGGCCTGGCGTGGTTCCGAGCCCTCCGCAAGGCGTTTGCGGTGGAAGGCCGAAATCGGGGAGCGGTCCGCTTCCGTCAGCGGCCGGCGAAAGGCTTTTTCCGCGAAGGCCAGGAGTTGATCGAGCGCCCTCCCGGGATGAAAACCGGCATCGCCGAAAACCGCGACTTCCTCGGCGCGTCCGCCTTGCTCGGGAAGCGGGCCGTGGATGGTGATTTCACTGATCCGGATATGGGGCAGCTTGCCCTCCTGAAGGAGCAGGGTGCGGCTGACATCGGACTTTTCGGTGCGCCCCTGAAACTCGTCCTTGTAGCGCTTGTTGATAGCGATGACGGACGCGCGGGATTCGAACGGGCCGTTGGGAAAGATAAACCGCGGGGTTTGCCCGGCCTCCAGCCAGACGGTGAATTGTAAACGGGCGGGTTGGTCGTCCGGCACCGTCTTGCAGGCGAGCAGCGGTTCGATGGACTGGGGGTAGTGGATGTGGCCTCTGGAGGCGTCCCCGGGAACGACGCCGAGGAGGAAGGGTTCTGAAAAATCGATGCCGAAAATGGCGGGGTCGTAGTGCGTGTCGCGGTGCATCGCCTGGGCCTCGACTTCGAGCTCGTAGAGGCCCGAGGCCGGTACGCCTTTTTTAAAGTCCTCGATGTGTCCGTAACCGCCCTGCCTCGTGTCGGTGTTGGGTTGTTCGTAGAGGTTGAGATACCGGAAGTTGAACGCCGTCTTGTGTGGTCCTTCCAATTCCTCGTACTGGCGGAAGTTGCCGCTAAATTTCCAGCGCGCGGGCTGGCGAATCGGGGCGCCCAGCCGCATCTCGACGAGCCGGTTTGCGGCGTGAAAGTACTGGTCCACCAGGAAACCGGAGGTGACCAGAGTCTGGCCAATGGTGTCCATGTGGTGGCTGGTTTTTTCTTTCGGAAAGTCGCCGGTCAGCCCCAGCGTGTCGACCCGCCTGCCGAACAGCGTGGCGAGCGTGTTTTCGTATTCGCGCAGGGAGAGGCGGCGCATCACGGTGGCCGCGCCGGAGCTGGTCCGTTTTTCCCGCGCCAGCGCGCTGCCCTCGCGGAGTATTCGGAGGACGGCGAGGCGTTCCCCGTCTGTGGGTTGGAGCGCCTTTTTGGGGGGCATCTCCTTGAGGACGACCTGGTCGATGATGTCCTTGGCGGCGGCAAGGTCCGCTTCGGATTGGAAGGGCAGCGTGAAGTTCTCGAACGCTCGGTCGCCCTTGTGGGATTTTGTGTCGTGGCATTCCAGGCAGTACGTGCCGAGGAATTGCCGCAGTAGTTCTGCCTCCTTTTGGGCCCCGGCTTTTGGGGCGCTCAGGGCGCAGACGGCCAGGAGGGCGGCGCGGAGGGCGGCGCGGAGGGCGCTTGCTGTGGCGAGATGCGGACTGGGGGGTGGTGCACCGGGGGGCATCACGCAAAGCGGCCGGTGCTGTTGCCGAAGGCACCCGTTTCAACCCCCATGCGCTGGGCTATGTCCACAAAGAGGTTGCAGAGGGGCACCTTGTTGATTCCTTCGTGGGGAACCCGCCGGAATTCGCCGTGCTTGTAGCCGCCGCCTGCGAGCACAATGGGGAGATCGGAGTTTTTGTGGGAATTGGCGTCTCCCATGCCGCTCCCGAACAAAACGATGGAGGAGTCGAGCAGGGTCCGGTCCCCGTCGTTGAGCGAACCCAGGCGGGTCAGGAATGTGGAGAAGTGCTGGATCTGGTATTTCTCCAGCGTGATGAGGTGCGCGATCGCCTCCGGGTCGTTCCCGTGGTGGGAGAGACCGTGGTGGGATTTGTCGATGCCCAGGTTTTGCGGAAGAAAATCGCCGCCGATTTCCAGCGTGGCGATCCGCGTGGAATCGGTGTGGAGCGCGAGGGCGATCATCTCATAGAGCAGGGGGAGGTCCTCCACTGCGTTGCG